>JAITQV010000708.1 GCA_031288765.1 Planctomycetaceae bacterium | reverse complement strand
CACACAACATGACACACAGCATGAAACATACTGTGAGGCTTGCCATTAAAAATGGCAAAACGTTAAATAAAATTTGGAACATGTCATATTCTCCTTAAAAAAGGATTTTGATATATTAACAGATTACATAACGTATAATCTGTTTTTGCTGAAATTGGGAAACAAGCACTAAGCCGAGAAACGGCAACAGAAATATCACTCTTTGAGGAGCGACACGTTACAGAGGACAGGTTTATTCCCACCGACGAAAGTAGTGCATTACATGTTTTAAAATGTAATACTGAATTATACCTACGGTACAGTACGCGACGCTCCCTTCACGGGAGACACGTAACTCTACTGTACCATAATAATTTTCTACTCGGAAAATCCGGTCGTCATGTAGAAAATTACTATTCGCCGAAGCGACCACTGTATTGTTGACGTACTCGATTATTTTTTTCACCCGAACAAAAATTCGGGCTACTTATTTTTCAAAACGTAATTTAATCTCCTAGATATTGAATTTAAATATGGAAAATTATTTGATCGGTTATTCTATATTTAAAAAATTATCGGTCAAGATACCCATCCCAAAAAAATAATTTCCGAGTCTTTTCGCATTTTATCTTTTGTTTTCTACCAACACAACATGTCGTCCCTAACGAAACGGTTCAAAAAATAGTTGATAGCGGAGAGTGGCGCAAGCGGAATTTTTTGATCACGAAGAATATCAAACAAATAACCGTGAACACAAAACCCGCAAAAAATAACAATCGGCTGAAAAATTACCAAAACATTTGTCTTGTGAAGATGTTTAGTAAAAGGTATTGACTAAACTGTACGCCGGCAGATAATATGCGGATAATAATAGGTTAGGTATGTATTGAGTTAAGTAAGTCAATTGAGATAAGTTTAGTATTTAAATGACCGATTCCTTTATTTTTGTATCTATTCAGCCCTATTTTCAGAATAGATATTTATTTTTTCAAAAAACACCACAACAATGAAAACAATACAAACTTCAATTAAATCCGTCCTTTTTCAATCTGCGGTTTCGTTGATACTTTTGGTATTGACGGGAATTATTATCGGGATTTTGATGACTCCGAAAGAAGTTCCGAAAAATTCCGATCCCCCAATAACGATGAATACTGTTGAAGCGGTTCCGATTGAACGGCATTATGGCGGTATTGATTTCAAAGTCGACGGCGAAGTCATTCCGTTTCGACAACTCGATATCGTACCGGAAATTGAAGGACGAATCGTTTATAAATCCGATAATTGCCGCTTGGGACATTCTGTTCGGTCGGGAGAAATTTTGTTGCGAATTGACCCGACAGATTATACCCTCGAAGTTGAACTGTTGATCGAAACTATCGAACAAGCTAAAGTCAATCTTGCGGAAAATACGGTTCAAATAGACAATACAAAAAAAGAATTGGAACTCGCAACAAAACAACTCGAACTTCGTCAACGGGATTGGGAACGAAATCAGATTCTGGCTCAACGTAACGCTATTTCAGCAGCAGAATTGGATACGGCTTTGTCTTCGTTGTTAAGCGCGGAGGAAACCATTCAGAAACTAAACAACCAACTCAATATTTATGAAACACAAAAAAACAAATTTGCGGTTGCTCTCCGAAAAGAAGAAATCACTCTTAAAACGGTAAAACTAAATCTGGAACGTACCGAAGTTAAGGCTCCAATCAACGGTATTGTTACGGCGGATTCCTTTGAGGTCAATTCTTTCGTCCAACGAGGAACAAGTGTTGCGAAAATTCTGGATACGTCGAAATTGGAAATTCAATGCAGTTTGTATATGAAACAGATTCAATGGATTTGGCGTCAAGACGGAACAGAAAATAACGGCTATGTTTTCCCGCCCACTCCGGCAACAATTTTATACGAAATTGACGGCGAACAATGGACGTGGGAAGGAACTCTCCAAACATTGGACGGCGGCGGTCTCAACGCTGTAACACGTATGGTTCCCTGCCGAGTGAAAGTTGACGATCCTCAAGCCGTCCATTCCGTTCATGTTGCAGAAAATAGTACGAACCATGCGCCGCCGACTTTGTTTTCGGGAATGTACGTTTCCATTATTGTTCATTCCAAACCCGCCGTTTCTTTGTACCGGATTCCTGAAAAAGCGTTGCTGCCCGGAAACACCATCTGGACGGCAACCAACGGCAAACTACACCGTCATACCATTCGCGTAGCAACAACAATTCCCGACGGCGTATTGTTTTACGCGGATTCGGAGGAATTATCGCCGAGCGATCTTGTTGTTGTTTCGCCGCTTGCCGCTCCGGTTGAAGGCGGAAATGTTCGAGTTATTAACACCGGAACAAAAGATGTCGCCCAAAAATAATTGTAATCAATTACGCAAAAAAATATTCTTAAAAATAAAATATTCTTAAAAATATTACAAAATATCGTGTTGGGTTCCGTAGAATTTAAAACAAACAATCACGTTTAAAATTATGTTACATTCGGTTCTTCGATGGACGGTTTCCAATGCTCCGGCGATGAATGTTCTGATGGGTTTTATTATTGTTATCGGAATATTCTGCGGATTTCAGTTACGGCGTGAAATGTTTCCCGATTTTGATATGGAATATATTCTTGTTTCTGTTCCTTATCCCGGCGCAACACCGGAAGAAGTTGAAAACGGAATCTGTCAAAAAATTGAGGAAGCGCTTCAATCTCTTAACGGTGTACGGAAAATAACCAGCACCGCCAACGAAGGTGCCGGCATGGTGCAGATTGAACTCCGAAGTGATGTCAAAAATATTGATCGTGCTCTCAACGAAGTTAAAGATGCAGTTGACCGTGTTACACCGCAACTTCCTGAAATGATTGAACAACCGACTGTTCAACGGCTCGAAATGCAGGAAACAATTATTTCTCTTGGTGTTCTCGGTCCTCAAGACGATTCCGCCGAAGCGGCTCTTGCTCTTCGTCAGGTTGCCGAAGATTTGCGGGAGGAATTGTTACAATATTCGAAAATCTCTATGGTGAATCTTGTCGGCACCAAAGATTATCAAATTGATATTGAAATTCCCGAAGACACGCTTCGTTCCTATCATTTAACACTTAATCAGGCGGCATCCCGTATTCGTGCGGAAAATATTCAGACGCCGGGCGGAACAATTCGTGCGCCGTCGCAGGAAATCAATGTCCGTACCGATAACCGGCGTTACGACGGTCAGGGAATCGGGGAATTGCCGTTTATTACCACTCGCAGCGGCACTGTTATTAAACTGAACGAAATTGCCTATATTCGTGACGAATTTGTTGACAGTTCCGCATTGGCAACCGTTTATACTCCTCCTCCCGACGGAATTCCCGATGATACCAATTCCATTCAAGGAAGACATGTTATTGCTCTTGACGTTTTGCGCAACACAAACGAAGACCTGCTGGCAATGGTTGATAATGTTTATGATTTTGTTGCGAAAAAAAATCAATCCGGTACATTGCCGCAAGGTTATTCGCTTACTACTTGGGGCGATCATTCTGTGGAAGTTCGTGCAAGATTGGAACTTCTTTTGAAAAACGGTTTTCAGGGATTATTTATTGTTTTTATTTTACTAACGTTGTTTCTCGATCTGAAACTGGCATTCTGGACGGCAGCGGGAATTCCATTTGCTATTTGCGCAACAAGTATTTTATTTTACGGTAATTCCCTGACGCTTAATATGCTTTCGATGTTTGGCGTGATTACAGGATTGGGGATTGTTGTTGATGATTCTATTGTCGCCGGAGAAAATATTTACACGCATCGAAATATGGGTAAAAATTATTTTGAAGCGGCGGTTGACGGAATCGCCGAAGTGTTCCCGTCAATTTTTGCGTCTGTAATGACCACAGTTATGGCGTTTTTTCCGCTAATGTTTATTACCGGAATAATGGGTAAACTCACTTATTTCATTCCTGTCGTCGTGATTACGATGCTTCTTGCGTCGCTCAGTGAATGTTTCGGTATTTTACCCTGTCATTTGGCACATCGCGATAATCTGTTTCTCAAAATGCTTAACGGATACTTGTACATTTTTT
Source organism: Planctomycetaceae bacterium (assembly GCA_031288765.1). Lineage (GTDB taxonomy): Bacteria > Planctomycetota > Planctomycetia > Pirellulales > Thermoguttaceae > WRKP01. The sequence goes on along the minus strand of JAITQV010000708.1, from coordinate 2,196 downwards.
CATGGCTGTTGATTCCGCTTCGTTGGGCAAGCGGTTACACAATGAACGCTATGGATTTTATTGTTCAGAAAATCTACGCACCGTCACTAAAAAAGGTTTTACAAAATCGCGGTATTTTTATTGCCGGTTGTTTGTGTACGCTTTCTATTTCTGTTGCAATTGTTTTATCGGGAACATTACCGTTTGTCTTTTTCCCGAAACTGGACGGAAACGATATTATGGTGACGTTAAACTTTCCCAATGGAACACCTGCCGAAGTTACAGATCAATGGACACAACATCTTGAACGTTCTTTTTGGAAAGTTGCCAAAGAGTACGAAAAAGCGGGAACTCCGGTGGCAACACGTTCCGCTCGTGTTGTCGGAACATCACTGAATGCGCGCGGCACCAATCTTGCCGGAGCATCCGGCGGCGGAAACTCTTATCAGGGCAGCGTTCAAGTTGAATTAACCGACGGCAGTCAACGAACTATCAGCAGTATGGAAATTGCAGACCGTTGGAGAAAAGAAGCCGGTCCCGTACCCGGAGCCGATGAACTAAAATTTGAAACTCAAATGTTTGGTCCGCCCGGCGGTGATATTGAATTTCTTCTTGTTGCAAAATCCGGCGAATCGGCAATGTTGGAACAAGCGGTTGAAGAATGTAAAGCGTATCTTGCCGGATTGGAGGGAACACAGGATATTACGGACAGTGATATGCCGGGCAAGTATGAGTTCCGCTTGAAAATCAAGGAAAAAGCAATGGCAATGGGTTTGCATCCCGAAGATTTGGCATCGGTAATTCGCGCAACATATTATGGTGCGGAAGTTCAGCGGCTTCAACGCGGTCGCCATGAAGTGAAAGTGATGGTTTGCTATCCGCGTGAAGATCGGCGTTCGCTTGGCGATTTTAACGAAATTAGAATTCGTACAACAACAGGCGAATATCCCATTACGGAATTAGCGGATATTGAAGTTGTTCGGGGTTACACCGCCATTACACGGCGCAATCAACAACGATCAATTACCGTATCAGCCGATGTTGACGAAAACCGCGGCAATGCCCGAAAAATTGTTACGCTGTTAAACACGGAATTTTTCCCAAAATTAAAACAAAAATATCCCGCAATCAACATCATTTGGGGAGGCGATGAAGAAGAATTTGCGGAATCGTTTGGCAGTATGGTGATTGGTTTTAGTGCGGCGATGTGTGCAATGTTTATTTTGTTGACGATACAATTCCGTTCCTATTTACAACCGTTGATTATCATGGCGATTATTCCTTTTGGTTTGGTTGGTTCGGTTGCGGCTCATTTCATGTTTGGGCGTCCGCTTTCATTTATAAGTTTGTTTGGTCTTGTGGCATTAAGCGGAATTATTGTAAACGATTCGATTGTGATGATTGATTTCATCAACCGAAAAATCCGTAACGGTGTACCGGTTCGGGAAACATTAATAAATGTCGGACAAAACCGGTTCCGCCCTATTGTACTGACTTCAGTAACAACAATAGGCGGTTTATTACCAATGGTCACGGAAACGTCGTTTCAGGCGCAAATGGTGATTCCAATGGCGTTGAGTTTAGCGGGCGGAGTTGCGTTTGCGTTGATTCTTGTTTTGTATTTTGTTCCGGTGTTGTATTCGTACTATACCGATCTTTTTGTACAAAATACAGTCGAACTCGAAAATTTCCAATAGATTCAACAGAAATCAAACCGGTTAATCTTGTTCCTGCTTAATACGGAAATGGTATAACGTTCTGCTAATGGGGATAACATAATTTTTCCTTTAAATGTATTTTGAAGTTGTTGGTTAAATTGTTTTTCGGTAACTGTCTATTTAAATTTTTCGAAATAGAGTAATTGACTCCTTTAGATTTTAAGTTTTTTCGGAAAAGTTACACATTTAATTAGATTAACTTGTTTAATAACATGAAGTTACGACAGTTTGCAATAATTTTAAACAAAAACGAAATGGATGATTTGATTCTTAAAATACTTTTTTGAATTTGTACCGACGATTTTGGAAATTGAAGGGTTTTGTCACAATAACATGAATAAAATTATATGTTATCATTTTGTTGGTAATGGAAAGACGCGTTTTCATTTCCTGCGAAAATTGCTGTTTTTCAGGTATCTTGCGTAAAAAATAAAAATATCGAAACAATAAAATTTGTGTCTAACATAATAATAAATGAAACAAATTGCTCAATTTCCCC
>JAITQV010000641.1 GCA_031288765.1 Planctomycetaceae bacterium | reverse complement strand
TTAACAGATGAAAAAACAAAAATGTTTCTTGAATCAATAATATTTTGGGATTCAAAACGACCTATTACAACAGAAATATTAAATTCAATTGATCTAAAAAAAATCGCAACTGAAAAATACTTGTATAAACATTATTCCGCTTTAATAGATTACAATAAAACAGTACATAAAGAAAATTTTGTACAAATGAAGTTATTCTAAAAAGGCAAAACAACATATAACGTAACTGTTTATTTTATTAACCGCCCGTTTTGAGAGAATAATTTTTGACTACTGAATTTTTAATCATTGAATACACAAAATACACGGAATTTGTAATAGTAATCATGTTTACCTGCAACTTCATGGTTCGTTTATTTATGAGAATAGGACACAAAAAGTTTTTTTTGTTATTGTATTCATCTTGTATCCTTAAAAATGAAACTTTTGATCGTATCAATTTATTAATTTCCGTGTGTTTCGTGTATTCTGTAGTTAAATAAAATAGACAGTTACCATTCACCGACTCAGCGAATTACTAACGTCATGCCCGTTGAAACTCTTGATTTTCGTTCTCCGATTCAATATTTGAAGGGTGTTGGTACGCAGCGTGCGGAAATTTTGAAACGATTGGGGATTAATCGGGCGGTTGATTTATTGTTCTATTTTCCGCGTGATTATCAGGATATGACGGAACGCCGTGAAATCGACCAACTTCGTGAAGATCGTACATTGCAAACAATTATCGGTACAATAGAAGAATGGAACACCCGATCAACTGCTCGCGGACAACTTCTCACTCTTGTTGTTAATTGCAACGATAAAGGTTATGTCAAAGGACTTTGGTTTAAAATGCCGTTTATCATACGGGATTTTGCACAAGGAAGGCGTGTCATGTTGACCGGCAAACCCAAATACGATCATCCTTTTTGGGTAATGATGCACCCGCAAATCACTTATCTTGCCGAAACAGAAAATGAAAACGAAGTGGAGCCGTTTTTACCGGTTTATCCGCTCACAGAAGGGCTTAAACAATTTCATCTCCGAAAAATTCTTCGGAATATGTTACCGGTTTATGCTCCGTTGCTTGATGAAGTTTTCCCGGAACAATTTTTGGCGGAACATAAACTGTTACCGATTCGTGAAGCGATTCCGGCAATTCATTTTCCGCCGGACAAGGCAACATTGTTATGGGCAAAACGCCGTTTCATTTATCAGGAACTTTTTGTACTTCAACTTGGTCTGGCGGTTCGGCGGCTTCAGCATCGTACCCATTTGAAAGCATCGCCGTTGCCGGTTGATACGAAAATTGATGTTCGGATTCGGCAGCGATTTCCGTTCACATTGACGAAAGCACAGGAAAGGGTAATCAAAGAAATTGTGAACGATATGTCGCGTCCGGTTCCGATGAATCGGTTGTTACAGGGCGATGTCGGCAGCGGTAAAACGGTTGTTGCGGTTTATGCGATGCTTCTTGCGGTTGCCAACGGTTATCAGGCGGTGTTTATGGCTCCAACGGAAGTTTTGGCGCGGCAGCATTTACGAACATTAACCCGAATGCTCGAAAACAGTCAGGTTAAAATTGTACCGTTATTCGGCGGTCAAAAACCAAATGAACGCGCCGGTATTTTGCAGGATATTTCAACCGGTTCGGCTCAGATTGTTGTCGGAACACAGGCGATTATTCAGAACGAAATTTCATTTCAAAAACTCGGATTGGTTGTGATTGACGAACAACATAAGTTTGGTGTACTTCAACGTGCCGCTTTGAAAACCGGCGGAAAATTTGATCCGCATTATCTTGTTATGACGGCAACACCAATTCCGCGAAGTGTTACGATGACATTGTTCGGCGATCTTGACGTTTCAATTATGAACGGAATGCCGCCGGGCAGGCAAAAAGTTACAACATATCTCGCCGAACCGGAACGCCGTACCGCTTGGTGGGATTTTGTTGTGCGAAAAGTTACCGAAAATGGTTGGCAGGGTTATGTTGTGGTTCCGTTGGTTGAAGAGTCGGAAAATTTCGATGCACGAAGTCTTCAGGAAGTTTATGAACAATTATCAACCGGTTTGCTCAAAGAAATCCGGTTGGGAATAATTCATGGTCGAATGTCCGCGGCGGAAAAAGAAAAAGCCATGTTTGATTTCCGTACAGGTGAAATTCAAATCCTGATTGCGACAACGGTGATTGAAGTGGGAGTGGATGTTCCCAATGCGAATCTGTTGACGATTGAAAGTGCGGAACGTTTTGGATTATCGCAACTGCATCAGCTTCGCGGCAGAATCGGACGCGGCAGCAATCCGGGTTATTGTACGGTATTTTGTAATGCGGTTACGCCGGAATCGCAAAAACGGTTACAGGCGTTTGTGAAGTTGTCGGACGGATTCAAATTAGCGGAAAAAGATTTTGAAATTCGCGGCGCCGGTGATTTGTTTGGGACTCAGCAGCACGGAATGCCGCCGTTTCGTGTTGCGGATTTGGTGCGGGACAAGGAAATTTTGTACGAAGCCAGAAAAGATGCAACCGATATGGTATTTGACGATCCGGGCTTGGCAAAACCGGAACACGCTAAACTTCGGCGCCAAATGTTGGGACGTTACGGAGCGGTTCTGAATTTGGGCGATGTCGGATAAGTTGAATAAACAACGGATTTAATAATTGTATAAAATATAAGACATTCAAATTTTGTAATATTTTAGAGGTTTTCTTGTTTTGTATTTTTGAAAAATATTCATAAACAGTTACAAATCTATTAGTTCACAAAAAAATAAATTCCAATGAAACCGCGTTTGATTTTCGATATTGCCTGTTTTACGGGACAACCGTCCATGAGCGGTTCGTTACGTTATACGGTTGAAGTGTTGGAACGGCTGGTTAAATCGGAAAAATTTGATATTGTTACTATTTGTTCTCTTCCCGAAGAAGAATTTGCGCTGCGGAATTTACAGCGTTATTTTCATTATCAATTGCCGTTTCAAAGTAAAGATGTTGAACATTACGTTTTGCCGGAAAAAACGGTTACGGCGGAAAAATCAATGTTGCGAAAAACCGAAGATGTACTCAAAAAATTATTTCCCGACAGCCGGATTCTTAAATTTGTTGCTGATATTATCCGCACGGTCAAATGGAAATTATCACCGCCTCCTTTTCTCTCGCAACGAAAAATATCGCCTTTTTATGAAAAACTTATTTCCGAATCGGATATTTATTTTAGTCCGTTTCATCCGTTGATTTCGGAATTGAATTTTAACCAATCCCTGCGAAAAGTAATTGTTATCCATGATTTAATTCCTGTAATTTTTACCGGTATTTACAAAGGTCATCATTTTTTTCAGAAATATCCTTGGGATTCCGTTACGCCGGACACGGTTGTTTTTACGGATTCGGAATCAACCAAACACGATCTTTTGAAATATTGTTCTCATATATTACCGGAACAAGTTACAACAATATTGCTTGCGGCGGATCAACGGTTTTCACCTTGCCGTGATCGAAATAAAATTGAAAAGGTATTAAATAAATATTCTGTTCCGGTAAACGTTCCTTATATTTTATCTGTTGCAACATTGGATATTCGTAAAAATTTTGATCACGTTATGAATAGTTTTGCGCGGTATTCGTTATCACAAAACGGAATTGAAACGAATTGTCATCTTGTATTGACAGGCGTAAACGGTTGGCAGTCCCGGAAATTCAAAAAGGCGTTTGCTCATTTGCCGAAAAACGTCAGGGAAAAAATTATCTTTACCGGTTATGTTGACGACGCCGATTTGCCGTTACTTTATTCGGCGGCAACTTGTTTTTGTTATATGTCTCTTTATGAAGGATTTGGTTTACCGCCGCTTGAAGCGATGCAATGCGGTACGCCGGTTATAACATCGAATACGTCGTCATTGCCGGAAGTTGTCGGCGATGCCGGAATAATGCTTGATCCGCATGATGTTGAAGGTCTTGCCGAAGCTTTTAATCGTGTCCTGAACGATGGAGAGTTACGGAAAACCATGACCGCAAAAGGATTGGAACAGGCTCAAAAATTCAGTTGGGATCAATGTGTTGCAACAATATCGGAAAAATTTTCAGAATAAATATTTATACGAAAACAACAAAAGTCTCTCGGTATTTTTAAGCATATACGAAAATTATTATTAACGTTATTATAATACTTTTTATCATTTTATCATTTTATCATCATATAATATTGTACCATGAACGAAGAACATTTTCAGCCATCAGATTTTTCCAATAATGATTTGCCGGTATCTGAGGATAGTCGTGCAAAAAATACGGAAAATGAAAAGAGTGAAAACACGGATTCCAATCCGGTTGATTTATTGAGCAACGATTTAATTCTTCCGCAGAATTTGGGAGAATCGGAAAAGAAAGTTCCTTCAAGTTATTTGCCTGAACCGCCGAAATCGGAGCCGCCGACGTTGGAATTACCAAGATCGGAATCAGATGAAACAGCCGTTGTTTTAACGCCTGAAATTTTTGCTTCAGGAATAATTCCAACAGGAACCATGTTGGGACATTTCATTATCAATAGTTTTATCGGCGGCGGCGGAATGGGTAGGGTTTATCTTGCGACGGACACGGCTCTTGATCGGAAAGTTGCCGTCAAGGTTCTTCCGCGCCAACGCGCCAATGATTTGGGAACAGTTGCCCGTTTTATGAACGAAGCGAAATCGGCGGCGCGGCTCAATCATGAACATATTGCACAAGTTTATTTTGCGGGAGAACAATCGGGGATTCCTTACATTGCTTTTGAATATGTTGAAGGAACCAATGTTCGTTCCATGGTTGAAGATTATGATGCTTTTCCGTTACCGCAGGCGCTCAATTATTTGATACAGATTTCTCATGCTTTAGCGCATGCCGCGGAACATGGAGTGGTGCATCGTGATGTGAAGCCGTCGAATATTTTGATTACACGTGAAGGCAGAGCCAAGTTGATTGATATGGGGCTTGCCCGTTTGCTTGATCCGTCGGAATCGAAAGAAGACTTGACCGCCAGCGGTGTAACACTTGGAACATTTGATTATATTTCACCGGAACAAGCCCGTGATCCGCGCAGTGCGGATATTCGCAGCGATATTTATTCGCTTGGTTGTACATTCTTTTTTATGCTTTCCGGTCGTCCGCCGTTTCCCGAAGGAACCGTGTTGCAAAAACTGTTGCAGCATCAGGGCGATGAACCGCCGGATATTCGCGGGTTTCAACCGAATATTCCCGCAGAAGTTGCTTTATTGATTCAAAAAATGATGGCAAAAGATCCGCGCCAACGGTTTCAAACGCCGGCAACGCTGATCGAATCATTGGTTAATGTGGCGAAAATGCTTGGTCTTCAGCCGACGGGACCGGGTAAACTCATTTGGGTGATGACGCCGCCGACGCGGGCATCGCTTCTTCTCAAACATGTTCCCTGGCTTGCGGCGGCAACATGCCTTATAGTTACGGTTTTCCTGTTGAATCTCTACTCCTCCGAACGACTCGGAAAACTCGACGTTCCGAATATTCCCGAAGCAATTACAGAAACAGTAAATGTACAACATCCCGCTTCACCGGAAACCGGCAACACCGCTTCAACATTGTCATCAACCGTTCCGCCGGTAAAAGAACAGCGAACTTTTCGTGAAAACCGTCTTCCATTTAACGTAATATCTTATTCTCCTGCCGTTCGATATTCCGCGAATCTTCTTTTTTCCGCATCGATAAATTTAAATCATTTCAGCGGCGGGCTTCGTCCTGCGTTTCTGCCGATTAACGGACAAATTGCCGGTTCAAAAGAGGAATCAAAAATTTCCGGCGGAACATTAAATATTTTGGAAATACGAAAATCATTGGATACGGCAGAAAAACCGATATTACCGTTTCCGCAACAGGAATCGCCGCTTCCGAAACAACGTTGTGTTGATCCGAGCGGTGAAACACCCGGTTCTTATCCTTCGTTGGGAGTTGCGTTAGCCGATGCCGAAAAACAAACGGTTATAGAGTTAAAATGGAACAATTATATGAAAGTGGATCCGTTGATATTTGCCGGACAACAATTAAAAATAGTTGCGGCAAAGGGTTATCATCCGATTTTGTTTTTTGAATCTTCGGAATCTTCATACGTTTCACAAAATCCGCGAAGTATGTTTACCGTCGGTTCCAGCGAATTGGAATTTTCCGATCTTGCTATTGAAATGCGTATTCGTCAAGGTGTTTTGGCGCAAGATTGGTCTTTGTTTGAACTGATCGGCGGAAATAAGCTGACATTTTCGCGTTGTTGTTTAACGATACGCAATAAGGCGATTTCGGATAATTCCGCTTACCATGATGATGTTGTTTTTTTTCGAAACGGGACAAGTCAGGGCGGAATCAACCCGATAACATTTGATTCGGCAGCCGAAACACCGCCATCGTCTTCCGAATTTACGCCGAGTGCAACAAGTACAGGAAATTTTGAAACAACCGCCTCAAATTCCGCAGAACGTTTGAATATGACGATAACCGAATCTTTTTTGCGCGGCGAGGCAACTTTGTTACAATGCGATGTTCCGCAGCCGATTGATTGTCAAGTTAAAAATTCGTTGATTGCTTTGGCGAAATCGTTTGTTCAGACGGAAGATACCAAACGAACAACACCGCAAGATTCTGTTGTTCGTATCCGTTTGGAACATTCCACATTTTTTGGAACATTTCCGTTTGTCCGGCAAATTCGTAATTCCTTTACTACGGAACCGATGAAACTGGAAATCAGCACATGGAATTCGATTTTTTTCCTGAATCAGGTTCCGTTGGCGGTATTTCGCGGGGCATCTTCAATTCAAAGTGCGTTTGATTATTTTAAGTGGACGGGCGAATCGAATTATTTTCAAAATGTTACGTTTGGTTGGAAGTTTACACCGGCACTTTCGGCGTCGGGGGGGGGAATTACCTATGATATGCCGATAGCGGAATGGAAGGAAAAAATGAATCCGGTTACGGAAAAAAATACTCAATTGATGACTAAAACAGATGTGTTGAAATTTGACGAGATTCGCAAACCAACCCATCAGTTGTTGCCGGAAGACCTGAAGTTTCACTCCGAATCGCCCCTAACTGATGCGGAAAAAGCGTCTGCCGGATTTCCTGCCGGTACGTTAAACTGGTTGCCGCCGAGTTGGACAAACAACCCCAACAATCGGGAACAATAAAGCGGACGGATTTTTACGGACAAGATTTTCAGTGAGAACCTCATCAGTGAGAACCTCAAACGGTTTGTCCGGCGCTAACAGTTCTGCGGTGAATTGGTCTTGTCAAAATGAAATGATCTGGTATGCTTAACCGCACTGCGATTTTAATCGGGAAGTCGTTCGTTAGCCGTACTGTTTTCGATTTTATGCTGACAATTCGTCCCTATCTTAATGAAGACCCTCCGCGTTTGCTTTCACTCTGGAAGAAGAGCCAGCAGCAAAGAACCAGAACACGGTTGATACCGCTTTCCATAAATACGTTGCAAATGCAAACGCTTGGTATTCCGTTTTGGGATCGTCGTTCGATACTTCTTGCGTTTGAGAATCAGGAGCCGGTCGGTTATATTCACACCACGCTTGCGCCGAATGTGGACGGTTTTAACCTGAACCGTCGTTCCGCTCACATTTGTTTTCTTTGTGTTGAACCGTCTTACCATGATCTTTGGGGAGCAGCCCGCGGGTTGCTTCGGGCGGCGGAACATTATCTTGCCGAACAGGGGGTTGAGGAGATTTACGGAGGTTCTCCGCGACCGTCGGCGCCGTTTTATATTGGTTTTTATGGGGGAAGCGAACCGATTGCTTTTTTTGATTCCGATCAATATTTGATTCAGGTGTTTTTGGAATCGGGTTATCAGATTTTTAAGAATACCGCCCGATTTTATTTGAATTTGTCCGATTACATTCCGCCGATGACATCGGCAATGGTTCAATGGCATTCGCGGCTTGATGTGGAATTTAACGAAAACCCGAAGCCGAAAACATGGTGGGAAGCGTGTGCTTATGCGAATTTTGAATGGATTGAAGCGATTTCTTATTTGAGCAATACACATCGTCCGGTGGCGCGGATACGGGTTCGGGTGGCGAATCCCGACACGGATGAATCGCAGATTTTATACGGCGGAACGTGGGATGCGGGGCTTATGGATGTTCGGGTTCATCCTGATTTTTATCGTCAAGGGGTTGCGGCGTACACGCTTGCGGAAATGCTCCGATATTTGGTGGGTAAAAATCAAATCAAACAAATTGAAGCCCATATTGACGAAGATTATGTTTCGATGTACCCGTTGTTAAGATCGCTTCTTTGGAACCAAATTGATACCGGCAAAATTTTCCGAAAGGAAATCTGATTCCGCTTGCGACACTGTTAACTATTCACTAGGGCATCTCTAATAGACCTTTTCGCTAACTTACAAATAGGGTATCTATTCAGTCCGTTATCCCGAAAATAGGGCTGAATAGATACAATGATTCTTTAACCGTGAAACCCACAAAAAAACAATCGGCTTAATAATTACAGAATACGACATTTTTGCCATGTTTTCAATGTTTGAGCAGGTAAGGGAAAAGGTCTATTCTCCCGACTGCCATTTTGGCACTTTTCGCGAGAAATTTCTCACTCCGAGCGAGGATTTTCTCACTCCGAGCGAGGATTTCTTCACTCCGAGCGAGGATTTCTTCACTCCGAGCGAGGAATTTCTCACTCCGAGCGAGGAATTCTTCACTCCGAGCGAGGATTTCTTCACTCTGAGCGAGGAATTCTTCACTCCGAGTGAGGAATTCTTCATTCGGAGCAGAGATTTTTTCCGTTCAAGCCGCCGTTGCGATCTTGTTGAAGGACTAATCCGCGTTTTTATGCTTTACTCTTGGGAAGCGGGCTTTCAGATCATTGTACACTTCCTTTGCGCCCGGAATTTCCTGAGCGGCGGCGGCTTTGACGGCGTTGTAGAACACCAACGCCGCTTGATAGGCTTCGCTGCCGGCG
>JAITQV010000612.1 GCA_031288765.1 Planctomycetaceae bacterium | reverse complement strand
TGTGTTGACGGTAAAGGTAAATAACTTCGTCTTGAGTAAAATTTTTCAACGTCAATGACTCAGTAACAATATTAAATGGGCTTGTACTGCCAAGCGATTCACTGTCGGGGCGGATTCTTGCCTTGTAGTCACGGATATTACGCATACCGACTAAGGCTATCGAATGAACAAACGGCGTTATATTACGGTCATTGTAACCGTTTCGCAATTGACGTAAAAAAGAAATCAACGTACCTTCACTAAGACAATCCGCTTCGTCAAATAAAATTACCAACGGTTTGTCTAATAACTGACAATACTGAGAGAGCGAATCTTCCAAAACTGCAGAGAAATTTTCAAAATCCACACCTTTAGCAAATTCCGAGTTATGAGGAATTTTTGTTTTGGTAAGTTTACTTTTAATATATTTTACAATCTCCGGAATACCGCGTTCCGGCGCAACAATATTTTGGGCTTTTTCCAATGAACAATACAACGCATAATACTTCCCTTCTGCGTTAAGCCGTTTGGTCAAATCCTGCAAATAGGTCGTTTTACCGCTTTGACGTGCCGCATGAATCACAAAATATTGTTCGGTATCGATCAATTGCTCTACGCCTTGAATACGCGTAGAAGCCTCTATCGTGTAATGATCGACATTATTACAAGGTCCTGCTATGTTAAAGTATTTCATGATCTTAAAAAATAATTATTGACAAATATACATACACAAAGCACGATTGTTCGTTGCCGAACCGTTACAAACTTATTGTGTGTTCTAAAATGCGTTTGGTATTATTTTATTAAATTCCGACAAGCGTAATTGTTTTTCCCGATAACGGATTTCCGAATAGTGGAGTTAGAATTTACGCGGTTCAAAATTTTTTGGTACTTCAATTTTAACGGTATCACCGCTTTGGGTAATGACGTAAAAACCGGATTCGATAGTAAACTTTTTAACATCTTCCGGAAAAATTGCACCGGCAATTGCTCCGATAAGGATTTTATGATGTTTATTCTGTTGTGTTTCATAATATTGACGTATTATTTCCATACGTTCCAGATGTGTTTTGATATCGCGGATTCGCGGTTTGGCTTTAATTTCCACGACGGCAATTGTTTTTGTATTTTCGAGTAAAATATCTGCTTCGGCGACGATTTTACCGTTCATTTTGAAGAGATAATCCTCTGAAGCGACATTCATGAAGTGATAACCGAGTTTCCGAAATTGTTTTACGATACCCGGCGCAACGAGGTGTTCGGCAAGTTCACCGAAACGATTGCCTAAACCGCCGACAATTTCAAAGGCATGTGCAAAATTCTTTTCAAATTTTTCATCAAGTTTCTTTTGGTATTCGCGATAAGCCTTTTCTTCTGCCTTACGTTCTTCTTCTTTAATCTTACGTTGTTCTTCGTACAATTTTAGTTGTTCTTCGTAAGATTTTCGTCGTTCTTCTTCTTCAATTTTACGTTCTTCTTCTTTAATTTTACGTTGTTCTTCGTCAAACTTTCGTTGTTCTTCGTAAGATTTTCGTTGTTCTTCGTAAGATTTACGTTGTTCTTCGAAGATTTTTCGTAGTTCTTCGTGAGATTTTCGTTGTTCTTGGTAAGATTTTTGTTGTTCTTCTTCTTTAATTTTACGTTGTTCTTCATCAATCTTACGTTGTTTTTCGTAAGATTTTCGTAATTCTTCGTGCGATTTTCGCAGTTCTTCGGAGATTTTTCGTTGTTCTTCGTAGAATTTTCTACGTTCTTCGGCTTCACGTTCAAAGATAGCGTCGTATGTTGTTTGCATTTCCCGGAAACTTTTTTGAGTTTCCCGGAACAGAGCCAAGATTTTTTCGAATGTTAATCCTTTGTAGGACATAGAATCATCGGACATTGTTAATACTCCTTGTTAATAAAAATGTTGGGTAGCTTTGGCAGTTTGTTTTAATTTTATACTGATGTTATTGAGTTGTTTTTTTCTTTCAATGATAATCAATAATTTCAACATGTTCGATTTTTGTAATTCCAGACCAATCTAGTCCTCCGTCTGGTTTTGTAGGGCGAGGTATATTTGCGGGTGAAAAGATCAAGCGGGTACGCCCTAATAAACTACACGCAAGTTGACCTTTTCTATCTCCTTTCAATTCATGCCATGCGCCGGCAACAAAACGTAATTCTTCAAGATTATTGGCTTCGGTCATTTGATCAAGTCTATTTCTTAGTGTGTGGGCACATACTTTTCCTAACATTTTTTGTGCAGCTTTATCATTGGTACAAATTTTCTGTATCCGGCTGTTTGCGTAGGTGATTTCCATATTGAATACAGTTATGTTATATTCAATTTTTATTTTTTGGTTGATTGACAATTTCCGTACCGCGGTAAGCGGGAATTTCCGGGTGTTCGGTTGCAAAAATACATTTTTCACGGTAACTTTTTTCGACACGCAACATAAATGCAGACGGCATCCATGTAATTTTTTCGATTTTCTCTGCCAGTGTTTGAGTTAACGGTATTTCGGTTTTCAAAAGTTGTTCAACTGTTTTGAGCGGCACATTCATTCGTATTGCAAGTTCGGCGGCATCGATTCCCATTTCGAATATCTTTTCCGCAAGAATATCACCTGGTGTCATCAGGTTGATATAATTGGGCGTATGCGGCAAGTTCCGTAACTTGGCAATTCGTTTTCGTTTTGATTTTTCGAGGGTTGCGGACATTGTTAATACTCCTTGTTAATACTCTTTGTTAATAAAGATATTTTTTTATTCTTATATTCATATTGTATTCTAAAAAAGTCAACTTGTAATCTTATCAATTTACTAATTTCCGTATATTTTGTGTATTTTGTGGTTAATAAAAGCAGGCAGTTAGCGGTTAAGGGGTGTACTTGTTGTCATTTTGGGAATTCCCGACCGGTTTTTGGGAGTTCCCGATTGGTTTTCGGGAATCCCCGATTGGTTTTTGGGAATCCCCGATTGGCGTTTGGGAGTTCCCGATTGGTATTCGGGAATCCCCGATTGGCGTTCGGGAGTTCCCGATTGGTATTCGGGAATCCCCGATTGGCGTTTGGGAATCCCCGATTGGTATTCGGGAATCCCCGAAAACCGGTCGGCTAACACCGATGCAACCTTATGATTAGCAATTCAAGAGGTAGGCAACCCTTGGGTGAAAGCCCTTCGCCGAACGGTTGCGTCGGCGTCAGCCGACAGTAAATTTATATCATGTTGGATGTTTTGATTGCCTACCTATTAACTATCAACTAATATGTCGCCTACTTTATGAATTGTTAATCGCAAAATCGGCGTCATTTGCGGGCTATTTTTTCCGTGTATTTCGTGTATTCTGTGGTTAATAAATAGACAATTACAAGTTTGGATTCCATGTTATTCTCAATTTTAATTAAACGTTTTTTGAATCAAATGCCGTCGTTTATGATTTCCAAGTTATTACTTAATT
>JAITQV010000511.1 GCA_031288765.1 Planctomycetaceae bacterium | reverse complement strand
AGTACAAATTTCTCCCTCCGAAGTACAAACATTGTTCCTCTGAAGTACAAATTTCTCTCTCAGAAGTACAAATTCCTCCCTCAGAAGTACAAATTCAATATCTATTCTGTCGTTTGTTGGACCATGGTGAGGACAAACCTTATTTTCAACCTGATTTTCCGAACAAAACAACCTTAGTAGCATCATGTATTCCAACACAACCAACCTTATTACCTTATTATCGTATTCCCTATTTTTTAATAAGGTAATAAGGTTGGTTTTTTGAAGGAATTATGGCTACTAAGGTTGTTTTGTTAGAAAAATCAGGTTGAAAATAAGGTTATGTGGAAAATAATATTAAAAATTAAAATAGACAATTACGATAGTATATGTCCCGTTAGGGACATAATGTTGGTAGAAAACAGATACGAAATTGCCATTGCGTCCCGTTAGGGACGCAATGGTGGTAGAAAAACAATAAGGTAAAAATTGTTCGCCATGTTAAGAATGATTATTGATCGAATTTTATTTTACCAATATTGTGTCCCTACGGGACACGGATTATTTTTTACAACGTTTTTTCTACCAACATCTCGTCCCTAACGGGACGAAATATAAGTTGATAGTTTATAGTTAATAATGAATAGTTCGCAAGCGTTCTATTTACCAAAACATATTAAATAATCCGCTTGCGTCCTCCATTATTAACTATAACTATAACTATAACTATAACTATAACTATCAACTAATAGTTGTTTACCTTTTGATTAACTTTCAGAAAAAACAGATTATACGTTATGTAATCTGTTAAATATTAACCTTTTTCCCTTAAGAAGAAAAAAATGAACCGTTTCAAATCGAACTTCCATAAAAATAAAAAAATTCCCAATAGGAATCTCAAATTTTTTCGGAATAGTTGATTTGATGTAACTACTAACTTTACTTTTATTCGTGTTGTAAAATGCCTTTGTTTTTTGATTCATTTGTGTATAATACCACAAATAAACGATAAAATAAAATATAAGCGTTTTCTAAAACATCGGTTACTTTACCACACAAAGGAGATTAATAATGAGATGTATTAAAAAATCAGGGTTGTTTGTTTTGGTTTTTACGTTCCAGCTGTTGCTTGCGGAGATTGTACCGGCAGAAATAAAATCGCTGCCGTTCACAATCGAAATCCCAAAAACCGAAACAACAATCTCTCCATTAATTTATGACGGAAACAGCCAATGGTACGATTCGACTTACTGGATCGGTTCCGGTTGGTGCCGAATCGGGAAAAATTGGCAACACCCCGAAAATGAACTCGACGCCGTAAGAACTTTTCGCGTCCCAAAAAACGGAACGGTTCGTATCACCGGAAATGTCAGAAAACTCCACCTCGACGGCGACGGTGTTGTTGTCTCTATTTTGCACAATAATAAAGAATTGTGGAAAAAAACAATCGAAGGAAATGACGGCACCGGTGTTGATACGAATATCTTGTCGGATGTCAAAAAAGACGATAAACTCCGGTTCGTTGTGAATAAACATAAGTCCATCAATTGTGATACCACCGGTTGGACTCCAATAATTACGTATCAGGATTCGGGCGAAACCTTCGACGCAACCGCCGCTTTTTCCAATAAACAAGGAAACGGCGGTTGGTTTTATGAAATGAACGGGGAGCCGAATGCCTTGAAACCTGTTGCCGTGTTCCATCTGAACGAAAATGATTACCGGCAACTCACCGAAGATTTGCCGAATGTTCCCGAATTTGAAATGGTTCCGCTTGTTTTTTCGGAATGGGTTCTGGACGATTTGCAACCTTTGCAACTGCAACAGAAACAACAAACCGAACAACAAAAACGTTTTGATATTCCGCGAGACCGGCTTCTGACGGCAATTCGTGATCATCAGCAACGCATCATCTCAATTTTGGCACGGCAAACGACAATGCCCGACTCCGAACGTGAAAAAATGTTTGTATCATTTTTCCGCCTTTGCGAACAAACCGAAAAAACAATTCTGCCCGAAACGGAATTACAATTACTGTACCTGAAAACACGGTTAATGAAACGATCATTAATGTTCGCCGATCCGCGAACGCGTTTCGGGGAATTACTGTTCGTGAAAAGCCGCCCGACTGCGTATTCGCATTTAGTGGGACAATATTTCGGCTGGAATCAGCGTCCGGGCGGCGGACTTTTTGTACTGGAACGCCCCGGCTTTTCGCTGAAACACCGTGATGTGCTGCACGACCAACTGCCGCCGGGTCATGTGCTGGAACCGCGGCTGTCTTACGACGCAAAACGTATCGCCTTTTCGCATGTCGCCGTACCGGAACACCGAATCGCCTGGCAATCGCTTGACGTCAACGAAGAAGGCAACAGCGAATATTATTATCATTTGTACGAAATGGGAATTGACGGAACAAATTTACGGCAACTCACCAATATAAATTATGACGATATGATGCCGGAATATCTGCCGGACGGAGCATTGGCGTTTGTTTCGACACGCCGGCAAGCCTATTCACGGTGTTTCGGATCGCAATTCGGAGAACGCTGGCATTCTTACACTCTTTTTCGTACCGGAACAAACGCACAGGGACTGCCCGACGCCGAAACAATTACGCAAATGTCCTTCAATGATGTCAGCGAATGGTTTCCGGCAATGAGTCCTTCCGGTTTACTGCTGTTTGCACGTTGGGATTACATTGACCGCGATGCCGTAACACATCAGAATTTGTGGTCAATCCGCCCCGACGGAACCAACCCCGCAGCCGTCTGGGGAAATGCCACACCAAAACCGCATTGCATGTTTCAGGCGAAACCGGTTTACGGTACAAATAAAATTGTGTTTATCGCATCGGCTCATCATTCGATTACCGCCGGTCCGATTTGCATTGTTGACCCGTCTGTTGATGCCAATTCCCTCGATGCCGTAACACGAATCACTCCGGGGGCATTTCCCGAAGCGGAAAGTATGAAAATCCCGGAATATTACAATTCGCCTTATTCGTTGGGCGAAGACCTCTTTCTCGCCGCTTACAGCCGCGACAAATTGATTTTTGAACCGCACCCCAATCCCGACAACGCATTGGGCTTGTATTTGCTTGATGATCGCGGAAACCGTGAAGTGTTATACCGTGATACGAAAATCGGAGCAACCTGTCCCTTGCCGGTAATGCCGCGAACCGTGCCGCCGTTGATGGCTTCGTACAAAAATGAAACACTGGCAGCGCAAGGATTGGGTGAAATGACAATTATGAACGTTTATGAGGGATTGGGCGGTCATGTCAAACCGGGTTCCCTCAAGGAATTACGAATTGTACAGATATTCCCCAAAACAACCGTTGTTGCAAACTCGCCGCGCATCGGAGTTGCCGGCGAAGAAAATTCCCGCGCGGTTCTTGGAACCGTTCCCATTGAAGCGGACGGTTCCGCACGATTTCTTATACCAACGGGAAAACCATTGTTGTTTCAAGTTCTCGATGAAAACGGTTTCGCATATCAGACAATGCGTTCCACAACATCGGTTATGCCGGGAGAACAAACTTCGTGTGTCGGTTGTCACGAAAACCGCGTCAGCGCCGCTCCGTTACAGAAAAATCTCTCCCTCGCTTTGACCAAACCGGCTTCACGTATTCAGGCAACACCGGAATCAGGAAGACCTTACGGATTTGTGGAAATGGTTCAGCCGATTCTTGATGCAAAATGTGTCTCGTGTCATAACGATCAGAAAACCGACGGCGGTTATAATCTTTCCCGAACACTTGACAAAAACGGATTTACCGTTTCGTATTCTTCATTATGCCGTGATCCGAAAATGGTTCCGCGATACGCGGAACGTAATCAAATTCAACAGTCGGAACCCGGCGGAAAAATTGGAGCGATTGGCAGCGGTCTGATTCAACTGTTGCAAAAAAAACACGCCGATGTCGAATTAACACCGAAAGAATTACGGTGTATAGGGACATGGATTGACCTGAACGCCGTTTTCTACGGAACTTACAATTCCTCCGAGTTGTCATTACAACAAAGCGGCAAACCCATTCCAATGCCGAAATTCGAATAAAACTGTTCCAAATAACTCCGATTAACTCTGATTATGTAACTGTTCACAAAAAACAATTACATAATCAGATTCTGTTTTTATTAACCACCGAATATTCGAAAAAAACAGTCCGCAGATGACGCAGATTTTTGCAAGGAAACGATTACCATACGTTACGTTTGGGCAAATTCCGATGAAATATTACTGAAAATCTATATCTGTGAAAATCCGCGTAATCTGCGGACTGAAAATCTGCGTCATCTGCGGATTATTTTTTTCGTGTATTCAACGGTTAATAAAATAGATCGTTATCTTATGGTCTATTGATGATTTGCGCGGAAATAATTAACCTTGAAATCGCCAATAAAATGTATAAAATCTGAAATTAAGAAAAGTTTGGATTGTTGGTGTGTCGGGTTATGCGATTTTCAGTTAATTGTTTTCCATGTTGTTTATTCGGTTTTATCGGAAAAAAACAGTTTTGTGTGTGCAATTGTTGTTTTTGATTGTTTTGACGGGTTGCCGCCCTTCCGAACCGTTAGTTTACGATCAAAACAGTCAACAACAACCAACTCTTGATGCAGCGGCTGAGGCAAATGTCCGATTCGAAATCACCAACCTCCACGCCGAAAATAATGTTCCGACAAATTGGGAAGAAAAACGAGCTAAAGCAAAACAATCTCTTAAAAAATTACTCCTCGAAATCGGTAAATTACCCAATGTTTCCGTACGCGATCTGCGTTATAAAACTCTTGTACAACAATTGATCTACGAATACCGCTTTGCCGAAGCCGCCGAAGTTTCGGCGAAAATTCATGACAAAACGATTAAAGATACACTTTTAGAAGATTGTGTCCGGTTTCAAATTCAGGATGTCTGGCAAATGTATCAGAAAACAGAAAACTTTCACAATAACGGAGAACTTTCCAAAGAAATACTTGAAGCCATAGAACCGGCAATTAAAACGGCGGAAAAAATTGACGATCCTTTACTTCAGGCAGAATCTTTCGAAAATATCGCACGTTTCCGAATGAAAATGAAAGACCGGAACAGAACAATGAAAATGATGAATGACGCCGCCGAATTTTGCCGGAATCTGAAAGAAAACGGAATCCGAAAAGCATTGGGACTTTGTTCTTTCGCAAACTGGTTTCTAAGAGAAGAAAATAAGGAAAAAACACTGGAATTTTGCAAAGAAGCCGAAACCGCTCTGGTTCATACCACACAATCGTTTGATTCAATACGGATTTATCTGGATATCGCTACAATTTATGTTCTGCTCGACTTGGAAGAACCCGCCCGAAAACTCTGTGAAAAAACGGAACAAGCCGTTTCAAAAATTTCCGAACCGCACGAAAAAACCGCCGTTTTACTCAAATTAGCAGAAACTTTGCTTGTGGTTCG
>JAITQV010000347.1 GCA_031288765.1 Planctomycetaceae bacterium | reverse complement strand
CTGGTTTACCAGGCTTTCCCATTTTAACATTGGAATTTTCTCAAAAAAATTCCCCAAAACCACAATCAAACATCTAACAAAATTTTCCATTGTAAATCTCCTTTTTGAAGTTACAAGGTTGATATTGAATTTCCCCTGCAACCGTTCACCAAAAACCGCATGGCAAAAAAATTCCAGTCGCAAATTCAATAATACATACTATAACCCGACACCTAAAAGTTTACAAGGGGGATTTCCTCTCTTTTTAAAAATCGTAATTTTTCAGTAAAATTATGAAATAATTTGCTGGTTTGTGTGTTTTTCTATTTTTAATGAGGTAATAGGGGTTTCAGCGGCGAGAGAAATCATTGGCTACTTGAGGTTGTTTTGTTTGGAAAATAAGGTTATTCTGCGCAACCTTGAATGATTATAAAATTCGTGTATTCTGCGTATTCTGTGGTTAAAAACTCTTTCTGTGGACTTCTCTCCTGTATTCTCTGCAGTTAATAAATATAGACAATAACTCTAATTTTTTCGGTTCTCCGGCTTGAAAAATATACGGTTCTGATATAATTACGGGGAATTTTTCTCCGGTGTTCTCGTTGTGCATAGCCGTAACTTAAAGGAAAATAACCGCTTTCCGGCGAATGGACGTAAACAGTTGCCAAAACAATTGCTGACCGGTTTGTGAATATTAAATTGTTTTACAAAAATCAAAAAAGGTTACAGATATAAATGGATACAAAAATAGATTTTGACAGTACCGATTCGGTTCGTAACGCTAAACCGTTGAAACATGTTCGGGAAATTATTTTTCGGACGCCGCTGATTTTGGAACACGGCGATATATTGCCGGAAGTTAAAGTTGCTTACGAAACTTACGGTACATTAAACAGCAAAAAAGACAATGCGGTTTTACTTTGTCATGCGTTGTCCGGTGATTCGCATGTTGCTTCTCATGATGCGGAAGACGAATCGGGTTGGTGGGAATTTATGGTTGGTCCCGGCAAACCGATTGATACGAATCAATTTTTTGTAATTTGTACAAATTGTCTTGGCGGTTGTCGCGGAACAACCGGACCGGATGATACCAATCCGAAAACAGGTCGCCGTTTCGGTATGGATTTTCCCGAAATCACTATCGGCGATATCGTTGAAGTGCAAAGTCTTTTGATTGATCATCTTGGTATTGGGCGGCTGCTTTCGGTGATTGGCGGTTCATTGGGCGGAATTATGGCACAGGAATGGTCAACACGATTTCCCGACCGGCTTGTTTCCGTAATTTTGCTGGCAACCGCCGCTAGTTTAACCAGTCAGGCTTTGGCGTTTGATATTGTTGCGCGTAACGCTATTCAAAGCGATCCCAATTTTCACGGCGGTCAATATCACGAAAAGGGTGTTGTTCCGGCGGACGGTTTGGCAATTGCCCGAATGCTCGGACATATTACTTATTTGTCACGCGAATCAATGATGAAAAAATTCGATGCCAACCGGACGGAAGGACGTCAGGTTAATACAAAATTTGAAACACGGTTTTCCGTCGGTTCCTATCTGGCTTATCAAGGCGATAAATTTGTCGAACGCTTTGACGCAAACAGTTATATGGTTATTTCGAAGGCGATTGACAATTTCGATCTTGGAAGCACACCGGAAGCGTTGAGAAAATCGTTGCGTAAATCGATGTGCCGGTGGTTGGTTCTGAGTTTTTCGAGCGACTGGCTTTTTCCGCCTTTTTTGTCCCGTGAAATTGTTAACGCTTTAATTTCCTTAAATAAACAGGTTAATTATTGCAACATACCAAGCGAATACGGTCATGACGCATTCCTTTTGCCGCACGATTTTCCGTTATACGGGGAAATGATTCGGTCGTTTTTGCGAAACATATTTTTTGAGCAGGCTTCTGACGGAGTGCCGCCGTTTCAACGTCCTGACCGGCTGGATTATGAACAGATTCTTGATTTGATTCCGCGCGGAGCAAAGGTTCTTGATCTTGGTTGCGGCAAAGGCGGTTTGTTGGCGCGGTTACGGCAACGGGAAAATAATCGTGTTCTTGGTCTTGAAATCAAAGAAAAATATGTGTTACAATGTATTGATCGGGGAATTGATGTTGTCCAAACCGACCTAAATACGGGTCTTAAGGCATTTGAGGATGACCAATTCGATTTTGTAATTCTTTCAAAAACGTTACAAACGGTACATGATGTTGAATTTGTGTTGGATGAGATGCTTCGTGTCGGCACGCGCGGTATTGTCAGTTTTCCGAATCTCGGTTTCCACGAACATCGTCGGCGTTTGTCGGAAGAAGGCAAGGCTCCGCGTATCGATCATGGGCGCGACCCAAACGAATGGTACAACACGGCTGATGTACGTTTTTTAACATTAGCCGATTTTGAGGATTTCTGTGCGAAAAAAAAGTTCCGTATTCATCATTGTGTTCCGTTGGACACACGGCAACAGAAACAGGTTGAGGACAATCCCAATCAAAACGCCGATGTTGTGATTGTTGTACTGAGTCGCGGGCTTTCCTGAGAACTTAATTAGTTTACCGTTCACATAATAAACTCATACTAGATTTATAATAGTTACAATTTGTAATAAGGTAATGAGATTTGCCCCGCATAATTGTTCAACAATTGCCGTGTTATCCGGTGTTACACGGCGATTGTCGTTGGGATCAATATTCTTTTCCGCTACGTTTTCAATTGACGTTGGGAAAGCAAATAATCCTGTCTAAAAACAAATCTTTCCGAAGTATCGGGAAGTTTTTAATATTGATGCGAAAATAATACAAACGGTTCAAATAATCCGTAACCAATAGTATCATAAGCATCGCCGTTTGGTTGGTGTTCCGGGGCGTGATGGAAGGCACTGGGCCACGCTTGCCCGCGCAACATGCCGGCATGATGCGGACCCAACAAATTCTTCGGCGTTCCGTAAACAACCACTGCAATTTCATTTTTACCGTTACCGAGAAATTTTGTAATATCAACTTGCCAAGGCGCGGAAACAACAAATCCCGCCGATTGACCATTAACAACAATTTGCGCCGTTGAACCATACCAGCCGTTCGGACTTGGCGGAAGTTTCACAAAATAATTTTTTGTCGAATTATCAATATTTTCAACATTAAATGTTTGTGAATATTCAACCTTGCCCGTATAAAACGGCATCCCTTGTTGATTCCAAGTTGGTTTTATTGAATTGAAACCGCTTCCGTCAACAAGATATTTTGCTTTGCGATCATGCGAATCCAGCACAAGTTCACTCGACGCTTTTACCGTAACGTCTTTAATCGGAACAAGTTTATCATCTTCTTTTGTGAGAAATTGCACTTCCGCAAGTCCGGCAAAACCATTATCTTTTGGTTGCGAATTTTCAGCAATCGGATACGTTACACTATTGTGATTGGCAAGAATTTGGAACGAAATTGTTTGGAATTTTTGCGGCGAATTAAACGGTAATTCATAAGCCAGACCATCACCAACCGGTAAATCAATCTTGCCGAGACCGGTAATTTCCAATGTTTTCACACCGCGTTGTTTCAAATTTTGCTCATTGTAATTCCAAATCCGAATCATTGCGATTTGTTGTTCTTTTCCGAAATCGAATTGCAGCGACGGCGCAATATCTTTTAGTTCCGGCTTATTTGGACGAAACCCCACACCTGCCGAAAGCCACGCAACATGTTCTATTTCTTCGCTGTGTTTAAGAACATTCGCTTGTTTGTGTAGTTCCAATGACAACGGTTGCGGCGGAACGACAATAAATCCTTTATCGGATTTTTGCAATGAAAAATCGCCGAGTAAATAAGCGGGTTCAAGTTCGTGTTCGATGGTCATCGGTTGCGCAACAATTTTGACACTGTTTTTACCAACCTTTGCAACTTTTGATAAATCGATCTTGCCGAATGATTTATCAAGCCACCACGAATCAGCCTGCGGTTTAACTTCCTGATCGTTGCAATAAATCTTGTACAAATCAGTCCGTTCAATTACAATTGCAAGATTTTTCGGAATTGATTCCTGCAACGTAAAATGATAAGCCGCTTCAAAACCGCTGTTTTCGGGGAATGTTTTTGTAATCAATTCGTCTTTGAACTGAACTTGGTTATCCCAAGGATTGCCGCTCATTCCGTGTTTCTGAAACACGAAAATTCCAGCCGTTCTCGCATAAACATCTTTACGTTCCTCATCGCCAATCTTGACATCAACATAATCCAACGTCAAAACATTATCTTCAAGACGATGAATTTTCATTTCGGAAACCGGCGAAATCGTATCGGTTTTATCAGATCTTTCATAAACCGGAAATTGAACCGGTTTATTGTGTAACCCAAATAAAAAACTTCCCGACGGCGGAACTTCGATTGCCAATGAATTATTAGTTTTTCTTTCTGCCAAAATTTCACCGGTTTGCAAATTCCAAAGTGAAATTTGTTTATCTGTGTTTATTTTGACATCGGCTTTGTTTGATTGGTGAGCGTTACAAATAAACAATATTTCATCGTCGGCAAGTCGCCGCCGATGATGAAAAACATCGTTACTATCGGTTTCGATAATTAAACCGTCTTCGGCGGTTCGTTTTTTTGCCGCCTCGACAGCTTCTTCGACGTTATGCAGCGTGTAATTATAATAGTTTGCCCATTCATTTATTTCTTTATCATTTATGTCTTTACCATATTTAATGTTTTTACCGGAAAGTTTGAACAACCAATCGGTCTGCGCGCCATCGCATAAAGTCGGTTGATTGCCAACGACCATTAAGTTACCGTGATTTTTAAGATACACTGATAAAAGTTTTGTAGTGTCGCTGTTCAGATTTTCCGTATTTGGCGGAACAATTACCAAATCATATTTTGCCTGATTGATAATAAATTCCTTGCCTTCAATTTTTCCGAAACGTTTAATCGTATCTTCCGAAGCCAAATCATATTCAACGTGTGCGTGTTCAAGAGCATTGACAAAATCGGTAAATGATTGACCGATTTCGTTTAGTTTCGGATGACCTTGATACATCCACGCTGTTGTTGTCGGCTCGATAACAACAACACGATTAACTTGACGACCTTGTGATAAAACATAAGACAATCTTGTAAAATAATCCGCAAGAACATGATAACCTTCAAACCATGATGCGTGATACGAAAATGATTGCGGATGATCGCGTTTTCGTGCGCCTTTGATGGTAACGTAAGATAAATGTTCATTATTTGTGTTTACTCCCAGTGCGTACGACCAATCGCCAAGCCGTTTCAAATCTTCAAACCGAATATCCCAACCGCCTGCGCCGTAATTTTCCGAAAGCGTACGGGAATGTCCCATTTGATTTGCTGCCGACGCCAATTCTTTCACACTTCGGACGTTACCGAATTGGGCGTTTGGCGAATTATCGTTGTAAGTATTCATCAACAAATCAATCGACGGACGATGCGACCAAATGTACATTGCCATATTATCGGGACCATGCGACGTACCGGGCCAACCGTGTTCCCAATAATGTCCCGTAAATTCCAACCCGTATTTTTCGCAACGTTCAAAATAAGGTTTTGCCCAACGTTCGACAAACAAATCAAGAATCAATTGATGATAATTGTGTCTAATTTTTTTCCAATCGCCAATCTCTTTTGACAACGACGGCAAATTATCAGCCAACGAATAGCCGAAACGTTTTTCAAACAATTCCGGTATTTCGTCATTCCATGAAATCCATGTTCCGACATAAGCGCCGGCAGGATGCGGTTCGTCGGTAAAAATTCCCGGAACACGTTTACCAAATTCTTTTTGAATTTCAGGAACATTTTTATAGGCGTCAAGGGTGATGTCGAGAAATTTTTCCGTAACTCCCTTTTTCAAGATATCAACATACCATTTTCCGCCAAACCAACCGCCTTGAAATGTGTATTGAACTTTTCCGAGCAGATATTTTTTGCCGTCCGGCAATGGTTCAAGTTTGCCTGCATTTTTTGTTTCGGCGGTGATGTTTTTGTACGAATTATTATCTTGCGGACAAAAAACGTACCGGATATTTGTATCTAATTGATCGAGTTTGTCGATTTCCTCAAATTTTAATCCCATTCCGCGTGAATCGGGTAACGCTTCAGGAACAAATCCGCCGGCGAAACCGCTTGGGTAGGAATTTTCGTCGTAAATCCAGACATTCATATCGAGTTTTTGGGCTTCGTCGAGAGCGGTTTTCCAGCGGTCAAACCATTCGTCCGAAAGATACGGCGTCATCAAACCCGGACGAGGATGAACCCAAACTTGTTTGACGTGTTGTTTGGCAAGATCGCGAAGTGTGCTGCGAACTTGTTCATCCGTCAAGCGATCATTCCAAGTCCAAAGCGGACCTGTACTGAAATCCCGATGCGGATTCTTAAAATTTTTCCGTAACTCATCAAGAGTCGGATTTGTTATCGGGTTCAGTTTTGAGATTTGTGCTATTGTTGTTACTGTATTAAAAAACAGAACAGCAATAAAAATAGTTGTTGTAATTACTAATCGTGCAAAATTCTTTGACATGATCAATTCTCCTGTAAAAATTTTTGAAATACTTAAAAACCAAGAAAACATATTGTATAGAAGAGCGAATATAAAATCAAGTAATTCTTTTTTCGCTTGCACTTGACCTATTATTAAAAACACAATCAAAAAAAATCTCCGTCCTGTTAGGGACGACATGTTGGTAGAAAAACATTGTAAAATTGTAAAAAATAATCTTAACTCTGCAAGGTGGGTGATGTACATAAGCGGCGGTTACATTACGTTTCACCGCTGGAGGTTTGCCAACAAAAGGTAGGCAATCGTTGGGTGAAAGCCCCTCGCCGTAGCGGTTGCGTCGGCGTTAGCCGACAAATTTCTGTTTTTGATTTGGAAATCAAAAGGTAGGCAATCGTTGGGTGAAAGCCCCTCGCCGTAGCGGTTGCGTTGTCGGCTTGCCGACAACAAGGAATATACAAGTCAGCGTTAGCCGACTTGTTCTACGCCCTGCAAGGGCGGTAGAATCCAGCCCGCCGCAACGCGGCGGGTAATTATCCATAAAAAATATCAAACGCCCTGAAAGGGCAACATATTAGTTGATAGTTTATAGTGAATAGTGAATAGTTAATAGTGGAGGACGCAAGCGGAATCATTACCGCAACGGTATTAAAACTGAATCTTAACCCCGCTAGGGGTGTGATGTGCATAACCGGCGGTGAAGCGAAGCGTAACCGCCGGATCGTCTCCCCCCTCCCCATTAAACCCCGCAGGGGTGAGATTATCAACCAACACAATCATAATCTCGCCCTTGCAGGGCTTATGTTTTTTTGGGGCTGTTGCCCGTAGGTTGCGCTTCGCTCCACCTACGGTTATGCACATCTCGTCCCTTGCGGGACTAAAACCTTCGCAAGCGGAATTATTACCGCAACGTCTTAAATCCGCTTGCGACACAAACCACA
>JAITQV010000322.1 GCA_031288765.1 Planctomycetaceae bacterium | reverse complement strand
ATATTTAATGGTACAAAAAAAATGTCTGAAACCGGTTATTCTCCATTCTCCGTTCTTCGCCCGTCGTTTTCCGTAACGTTTGATGTTGATACAATTGTCCGGCAAATCATGGTCGATTTAACAGAAAAATCGGAAATGATTCGCTCTGTTGTTAAGACTGATGTTAAAACAGATATTCAATATGAAGTTAAAAACAATATTGAAAAACCGTTTAAAAACGAAATTTATATTGACAGCCGTGTTATTTCGTTGGCAGATTTGAATGAGTGTCTCGGAAGTGCAACAAAATTATTTATTTCTCCGAAAAGCATTTTGACTCCTTCGGCGAAAGATGAAATACGGAAACGGAAAATCGAAGTTGCCGTTAAATTACCGTTGCTGTCTTCACAATCCAATCACGTGATCTGGCTGGCATTTCATAAACCGGCAACTTTTTCGTACAGTCTGTTAAATAAATTACAAATAGAACTTGCGCCGAAACAGAAATCATTCGACACACTTACCGGATTGCTAAACGAAGCGGAACGGCAATTATCTCATGAAACAACTCGCTGCGTTACCGTAACAAAACAATTCGCAACAGCAATTCGTTTGGCAAACCAGCGTAACACAATTCGGGCAATCGGATGTATTGACACACAACAGACGGCAGAAGATACGGCGGAACTCAATGCCAATTTGTTGGTGATTCACCCCGAAAGAATTAACGATGCGGAAATTTTTGAAATCATAAAATGCTTACAAAAATTTTAATAATTTTTCAGCAAACGTTTTTCAAACAAACGATTATTTTGAACAATAAAAAAATAAGTGAATAGGAATAGAAAAAAAGTACCAATTTTTCAAGTATGATGAGTGTTATGGTCGATATTAAAAACGGACTCACAAATAAATATAAAATATTTTGCAAACACCATGCGGATTGGTAAGGTAATCGGACAATTAACGCTTTCACGCAGTCACGAATCTGTTAAGGGATTTCGTTGGAAAATTGTTGTACCGGTAACGGAAGACGATTTGCGGACAAAAAAGGAACCCCAAACGGAAGAACTTATTGTCTATGACGATCTTTCGGTTGGCGAAGGACAATGGATTGCGTTTAGTGAAGGAGCGGAGGCGTCGATGCCTTTTTTTCCGAATCCAAAACCGATTGACGCTTATAACGCCGCAATTTTGGATCAGATTGAATTACCCGTTTAAACGATGTTTCATTAAGTTAAAATGTTTAACCGTTATTTGCCGAACAACGTAAATACCTGCAACACAAATTAATATTTTTTAATAATGTTAATGTTCAAAAAGGAGTTAATGCAACAAAATGACAAACTTACACCAGATCAAGGAAGAAATTTGTGATATCGGACGCCGCATTTACAACCGCGGATTTGCAGCGGCAAACGATGGTAATATTTCGTTCAGAATTGACGAAAACCGTGTTGTTTGTACTCCAACCGGAATTAGCAAAGGTTTTATGAAACCGGAAGACCTTTGTATTGTTGATATGAATGCCAATCAGATTTCCGGTCATCGTAAAATGACCAGTGAAATACGTCAACATATTACAATTATGAAACACCGTAGTGATGTCAAGTCGGTTGTTCATTGTCATCCGCCTCATGCTACGGCGTTTGGAATTGCCCGTGAGGCGATTCCGCAGTGTATTCTGCCGGAAGTCGATATTAACATGGGTGATGTGCCGATAGCGCGATATACCATTCCCGGCGGTCAGGCATTTGCTGATGTAATTTTACCATTTCTTGACAAGAGCGATATTATCGTACAGGCAAATCACGGAACGGTAAGTATGGGACCAACTGTTGAACGTGCCTATTTTCTAACGGAAATGCTTGATGCTTATTGCCGTATTTTGCTTATTGCACGAAGTCTCGGCAAAGTGGAATACTTCACCAAAAACGAAGCGGAAGATTTATTGGCACTGAAACAAAAATGGGGATTCAAAGATCCGCGTGCGGAACTTGCCAACTGTGAACTTTGTGCCAACGATATTTTTCGTGACAGTTGGAAGGAAACCGGTGTCGGACATCGAGCCTTTCACCCGCCGACATTCCGGCGCGGCGAAGAAACTTCCAATACTTCGGCTTGTTCGTGTCCATCGAAAAACGATAACAATATTGATCAGGAATTGATTATCAAAACGATTACCGACCGTGTCATGCAGGCTCTTGCCAAAGCAGGTTAATGGTTAATCCGAAATTTTTGAAATAATATTGCTGTACTTCAATATTGTATCGTCGCAAAAAACTTATACGAAAGATTCGCTGTTTAAGTTAATTCGGCGTATCAAGATAAGGGTCTTGTCCCATAGAACGTTGAATTTTTTTACGTTCTTTTTCGTAATAGAGCATTGTTTTACGGTTGCGAAAACTTTTCGTTTCGACTTTACGTTGTGCGCGGCGGAACAAACCAAAGTATCTGTTGAAATTTCGGTTAGGGTTACGTTGCCCTAATTTTTTATATTTTTTCGCCTTTTTGGGACCAAATGCTTTTTCCAGTAGTTCATCTTCCATTGATAAATATTGCCGATACGTTCCCGGATCACCTTGCCGCCCGCAACGTCCAATCAATTGCCGGTCAATCCGCGCCGATTCGTGCATTTCCGTACAAATAACATGTAAACCGCCGAGATTTTTAACCGTTTCCGGTATTTTGATATCGGTACCGCGTCCAGCCATATTTGTTGAAACAGTAACCTTCCCCCATTCTCCAGCCCGCGCAACAATTTCCGCTTCCTTTGCAATATGATAAGCATTCAGAACATTGTGTTCAATTCCCGCTTTTCTAAGAAGTTCCGCCAGAATAATTGATTTATCAATGGTGCGTGTTCCGATTAAAATGGGTCGTCCGGTTTTATGAACATCAATTACTTCTTGTACAATTGCATTCCATTTAACGGTTTCGGTAGCAAAAATTCGTGTCGGTAATTTAATTCTTTTCGGTGGTCGATTGGTCGGAACCGGAATAACTTTGCAACGATATATCTTTCGGAGTTCTCCTTTCGATGCCGCCGCAGTTCCGGTCATTCCGGCAATATTTTCGAAACGCAAGAAGTAATCCTGTACGGTAACCCGCGCCGCCTGACCGGTTGCCACTGTTATTTCAACACCTTCCTTCGCTTCAACCGCCTGATGAATTCCGTCACGCCATTTCCTGCCTTCACCAAGCCGTCCGGTAAATTCATCGACAATAACAATTTCACCTTTCCGTACAACATATTGCTCATCGCGTTGATATTCTCTTTGAACGAAAATTGCCCGTTGCACAAATTCGTAAATATGATAAAGTCCGGTATTGTCAAGCGATGCCGGTTTATCAATGAGCCGGGCTTTCATTCGTCCCGCTCTGGTTAATTCGACTTTTCGTTTCTCGTGATCGTATTCAAAATCAAGGTCTTCTTTGAACTGCGAAGCAACTTCGGCAGCCCATCTGTAACATTCAACCTCCCGCTTTTCATCCTCCGTCGGCAACGCACTAATAATCAACGGCGTACTTGCTTCGTCAATCAAAATACTGTCCGCTTCGTCAATCAGTGCGAAAAACGAATCACGTTGTACCGGTTTTTCGTTTTCTTGTACAGTTCCATCAAGCATAGAACCAATCAAATCGTGTTCCCCTTCACGGATTCGCCGAAGCAGCAACCGGTCACGAAGAAAATCGAAACCAAATTCTTTTGCCGTACCGTAAGTTACATCGCAATGATATGCTTCACGGCGTTGATCTTGTTGCATTTCCGTTTGGATAATTCCGACTTTCATACCGAGTGCATTGTAAATCGGTTCCATCCATTCGGCATCACGTTTGGCAAGATAATCATTGACGGTCGCCAGCAACGCTCCTTTA
Organism: Planctomycetaceae bacterium; assembly: GCA_031288765.1. GTDB lineage: Bacteria > Planctomycetota > Planctomycetia > Pirellulales > Thermoguttaceae > WRKP01. The sequence goes on along the minus strand of JAITQV010000322.1, from coordinate 637 downwards.
CCAATTAAAGCGTTGAGATACATTGGTAATGTTGCGGTAAGGGTTTTACCTTCACCGGTTTGCATTTCAACGATTGACCGGTGGAACATTGCCGTTCCGCCGAGAATTTGTACATCAAAATGCCGCATATCAATAGTTCGTCTTCCCGCTTCACGAACCAACGCATACGCTTCCGGTAACAATAACCGAAACGGTTCACCGCTTCGCGCCCGGTACCGAAGCGACAAACTCTCTTTACGCAATTCCGAATCGGAAAATGTTTGAGTACGTTTTTCAAGTGTGTTGATGCGGTCAAGTTCGTAGGACCAACGGGCTAAACGACTGCCCGCCGACAACGGAATCATTGAATAAAATAACCGATTAATACCGGAAGGAATGGCGCCCAAAGTTAGTTAATGTTCATTAAAAAGGAGTAATCGTTATTAAAAAACCCAACACATAAATATTTTACCTCAGTTTTTGAGAAAGTACAGATACTAAGTTACACTGATAAAATAAAAAACAATCTTTATTACAAACCAATTATTTTTCAGAATTTACCCGCACTAGAAAAATTAGATATTGAAAACGTATAGATTCAATAAAAGTCGAAAAGATAACTATTATGGATGGGCTTGTCCAATAATTTTGAAATAAC
>JAITQV010000286.1 GCA_031288765.1 Planctomycetaceae bacterium | reverse complement strand
TTTTTGGAACACGGCGGTTTGCGTGAAAGAATGACAAAAGCAAGAATTGAAAGCAGAAATAAAAATAAATGACACTTTATAAATACTATTACCAAATAAATACTATTACCAAGTTCTTTAAATTTAATTGAGTTCAAACCTGTTGCCCTCTGGAAATAGTCTCCCCAAGAAGGTATATTAAGATGATTGTTTTCGGATATTGTTGACGTTACCGGACTAAAATTTCCAGACAATATCGGCTTTTGGGAAAAAGTTAGGATGTTTTGGAGAATTTTCAGGCGGTTGCGGCATCATGTTACAAGTTTTTAACCCCCAAATTTTCAACACCATAACACGACTATGAAAAAAACAATTGTTCTACTGGTTTTACCGACAATCCTGTTCTTGATTTTACAAGAATCAACGTCAGCCCAGTTTTTCAACCGTAACAGGTTTCGTAATTCGAAACCGCAAGGAGTTGCTCAAATGAGTATCGAAACTGCCGAATTCGGCAAAACCGCCGGCGGAAAAACGGTGGAAATCTTCAAACTGGACAACGGACGCGGAATTACTGTCGAAGTTCTCTCACTCGGCGGCGTAATTTATTCGTTCAATGTCCCCGACAAAAACGGAAAAACAACCAATATTTCAGCTAATCTCGAAACAGTCGCCGAATACGAAAAAGCAAGACCGTTTTTCGGGGCATTGGTAGGGCGTTACGGTAACAGAATCGCCAATGGGAAATTCACGTTGGACGGCAAAGAGTATTCGTTACCAATCAACAACGCCCCTAATTCTCTGCACGGCGGAAATAAAGGATTCGATACGGTTGTCTGGGATGTTAAAGAATTAAAAGGACGTGATTATGTCGGTCTCGAACTGACCTACACCAGCGCGGACGGCGAAGAAGGTTATCCCGGCAAACTGGACGTTACGGTAATTTACAAACTGGACAATAAAAACCGTTGGACAATGGATTATACCGCCAAAACAGACAAAACCACTGTTGTCAATCTTACCAATCACACCTTTTGGAATCTTGCCGGTTTTTCGTCTGACCAACCGAACACAAATCACGGGCATATTCTCACACTTAACGCCGACCGTTTTCTGCCGACGGATGAAACGTTAATTCCCGCCGGTGAACTCGAACCGGTTGCGGGAACACCGCTGGATTTTCGTACACCGCATAAAATCGGTGAACGGATTGCCCAAGTCGAAGGAGCGCATTTTGCCGGAGGTTACGATCATTGTTTTGTTCTCAACCAAAAGAAACCGAAACAATTAACCTTTTGCGCGGAAGTGTTTGAACCAAACAGCGGTCGAATCATGCGGATTGATACCACAGAACCCGGTGTCCAGTTTTACAGCGGTAATTTTCTGAACGGTTCCACCGGAGCATTCGGACATCAATACACAAAACACAGCGCTTTTTGCCTCGAAACACAACATTTTCCAAATTCTCCCAATAATCCCGCTTTTCCAACCACCGTACTAAAACCTGGTGAAACTTTCCGAAGTACAACAATTCATACTTTCGGTATCAGGAAATAAGGGAACGATTCTTTTGTAAAAAACAAAAGATTTGGCGATCAAAAACCGGCAGCCTTTGCCGTAAAGGCTGCCGTGAATTTATTGGTACGAATAGTTACAAATACCGGTGAGCATTACCGGAAGTATAAGAAGTATAAAAAGGCGAAGGAATGTTGCAATATTTCAGCGGTTTTTTTATTTAAACTGTTGATTTTGTGATTTGGTGTTGTAATTACAAATCACAACCCCAAAATCATAAACCCAAAATCACAAACTACAATGTCTAAAGAATTTGCCCGGCAACAAATTACAAAACTTGTTGAAAAATTTTCGTCGCAAGCCGGACGGTTTGAATCTGCGGACTATAACGAAACACAAACACGCCGTGATTTTATCGATCCGTTTTTTACCGCTCTTGGTTGGGATATTGACAACAAACAAGAACTTTCGCAATCAATTCGCGAAGTTGTTCTTGAAGAAAAAGTTTACACCCATAACGGAACAAAATCTGTTGATTATGCTTTTCGAATTGGTAAAACCGTTCTCTTTTATGTTGAGGCGAAAAAACCGCACGTTAATATTAAAAACGATCAGGAAGCGGCTTTTCAATTACGGCGTTATGGTTGGAGTACGCCGGAGGTTTCGGTTAGTATTCTGACCAATTTCAAAGAATTTGCCGTTTATGATTGTACGAAAAAACCGGATAAAAACGATAAAGTTCATGTCGCCCGTCTTAACTATTTAACGTATCAGAATTGTACCGGTGAATGTTCTTTATCAGATAATAACCGCAACGGTTTTGATTTTCTTTGGGACACTTTCGGACATACGAATGTTTTACAAGGTTCTTTGGAAAAGTATGTCAAAAGCGGTATTGAAAAAAGAGGAATCATCACTGTTGATCAGTCATTTTTGCAACTACTTGAAGACTGGAGAACAATATTAGCGAAATCCATTTGCCGTAACCACAAACAAATCAATGAGTACGAATTAAATTTTGTTGTTCAGGAAATACTGAACCGTATTGTGTTTTTACGAATTGCGGAATCGCGCGGTATCGAACATCACGATAATCTGGCAAAGATAATTGAATCAAATAAGGACGGAGAATGTTACAAGAATCTTTATACGTTGTTTTTGCGGGCAGATGAAAAATTCAATTCGGGATTGTTCAATTTGGATGATGATAAGATTAGTGAAATGATCACTGTTGATAATGATGTTTTGAAAACAATTATCAAAAACCTTTATTATCCGAGTCCTTATAGTTTTGAAAAAATTCCCATAGAGATTTTAGGTAATATTTATGAACATTTTCTTGGTAAAACAGTGCGTTTGACGGCAGGGCATCACGTCAAAATTGAGGAAAAACCGGAAGTCTGCGAAGCCGGCGGAGTTTATTATACACCGCAATATATTGTTGATTACATTGTCAAAAATACCGTTGGTCAATTGGTTGAAGGGAAAAACCCGAAAGATGTTGCGAAAATTAAGATTGTTGATCCTGCTTGCGGCAGCGGAAGTTTTCTACTTGGAGCGTATCAGTTTTTGCTTGATTGGCATCAGAGTTATTATGAAAACAATTATAAGTCGAAAAAAATTCAACCGAGAGGATTAAAATCAGATACTTTGACGCCGGATTGGAAATTAACCGCACCGGAAAAGAAAAGAATTTTAATGAACAATATTTTTGGTGTGGATATTGATGTTATTGCGGTTGAGATTACGAAATTGAGTTTGTTACTGAAATGTATGGAAGGTGAAACGGCGGGAAGCGTTGATAATACTCTCCGGCTCTTTCATGAAAAAATCCTGCCTGACATTGACAGTAATATTCGTGACGGAAACAGTATTATTGACATAGATTTTTACGACAATAATTTTGAATTACTTATTGATCATCAGGTCAAACCTTTTAGTTGGGAAGAAACCTATCCGGCAGTTTTCAAACAGGGCGGTTTTGATGCCGTGATTGGTAATCCGCCGTGGGTTGCGTTCAATGGAAAATTCGGTAATTCTATTTTACGTAAAGATGCGCAACAATATCTGATTTCAAAATATCAGGGCAATACTTATAGTCCCAATTTGTACGAATATTTTGTTCATCGGGGCTTGATGTTAATCAATAAAACAGGATATTTCTCATTTATTGTTCCGGATCGTTTGGGTTTTAATAAACAATTTGTTTCGTTGCGAAAAAAAATTGCCGAAAATTTTCATATTGAGGAATTACTTTATAAAGTCCCGTTTCCGGGTACAATTGCCGATACATTGATTTTTCGTTTTACACAAAAAAATAAAAAAAACGATAATACGCCGTTTACTGTTGGCGAGTTTAATAACGGATCACAAACAAAATTGATAAAAGAGTACATAAATGATCCTGATTATCGTTTCTCTTATGAAGTGAATAATAACATATCATCTGTTTTACACAAGATTTTTGCTAATCCGAAATGCCGTCCGCTTGGTAGTATTGCGGAAACAACTTCCGGCGTTGGCGCCAAATCTTCTGCGATTACAAAAATACAACAAAATAAAAATCAGATCGCCATTGTAAGAGGACGCAGTATCAGCAAGTATTCTCAGATAACTCCGTTTTTCTTTGAATTCAAAAAGGAAAATGTTACCGGACGTACTGTTGATAGAAAAAAACTTGGAATAACAAATAAAGTTCTATTACGAAAAACCGGATATCCTTTGTTCGCAACTTATGACGAAAGCGGAATTTATCCTGAACAATCTCTTTACTTCATTTTTGATCTTCGTAATGATCATTCTTTGAAATATATAACGGCGTTGTTTAATTCAAAATTGTTTCAGTTTATTTATATTAACAGGCTTGTAACAAACAAAAATTCCACACCGCAGCTAAAAAAGATTGATCTTGACCAATTTCCTGTTTATATTTGTGAAGGAGAGGATAAAAAGTTACACGATTCAATTGTAAAAATCGTTGATCAGATTTTACAATTGTATGACGTTAAGAACCAATCATTATTGCCGCAAAATTTACGCAGGATCAAAGAAAAAATCAATCACAACGAAAATGAAATTGACAAACTCATTAATAAACTTTATGGTTTGACTGATGAGGAAATTAAAACCGTTGAAGGAAAATAAAACGTAACTATTTACACAAATTGCCGTAAAACAGGCAACTTTTTCCGGTTTTGTATGAATGGTTACATAAAAACAAACAGTATTTTTTACAACCTTTACAATTTTTACAACAAATTTTTTACATTAACACACATTATGACTTGGTTTCAAAAAGAAAAAAATTTAACGAAACAGGAAGTTCTCGATCTTGCCGGACAATTTGCCGATGAGGCGAAAAAACGGATTTGCAGGAATCCCAAACGGGTTCTGCTGCTTCCGCCGGATATTACCCGCGCTCACAGCGGAGCCGGTTATATTACCGAAGAACTGTACAAAATTTTTGCCAAAGATGCCGCTGTTTTGTTGATTCCCACGCTTGGTCAACATGTTCCGCATACGCCGGAGCAAAACCGTTGGATGTTTGGTTCCGTTCCCGAAGAAAAAATTGATAAACATAATTGGCGTACAGATTCTAAAACCGTTGGTGAAATTCCTGCCGGTTTTGTTAAGGAAGTCTCCGGCGGTAAGGCTGATTGGGCAATTCCCGTAGCAGTTAATCGAAAATTGTTTGACGAAAAATGGGATATTGTACTCAATATCGGTCATGTCGTACCGCACGAAGTTCTGGGTTTTGCGAACCATAACAAAAATTATTTTATTGGTCTTGGCGGCAAGGAAATGATTTGTGCGTCGCATTTAATGGCGGCGTGTTGCGGAATCGAAAACAATCTCGGAACATTGACCACGCCGCTCCGCGCTTGTTACAACAAAGCGGAAACCGAATTCCTTGGACATTTACCCGACGCGTATTTTCAGGTGGTCATGGCGTACAATAATTCCGGTGAACTGGTTCATACCGGAGTTTATGCCGGAGAGGATGTTGAAACATATCTTGCCGCAGCCCGTGCGTCGCAGAAGCAGAATATTACAGTGGTACCGCCGTTGAAAAAAGTTGTTGCGGTAATGCAGGGCGATGAATTTTACAGTACGTGGGTTGCCAACAAAGCGGTTTACCGTACAAGAAAGGCAATGGCGGACAACGGCGAATTATTGATTATTGCACCCGGTTTGAAGCGGTTCGGCGAACAGCCGGAAATTGACGCTCTGATACGAAAATACGGTTATGCCGGAACCGAAAAGGTGATGAAACTGTATCGGGAATGTCCTGAAAACGGCGATTTGAAAGACCTTGCGGTTGGAACGGCTCACTTGATTCACGGTTCTTCGGAAGGGCGTTTCACAATTACTTATGCGCCGGGACATGTTTCAAAAGAAGATATGAATCTTGTCAATTTCGGTTACGCGGATTATAATGAAACGGTAAAACGTTATGATCCGTCGAAATTGAAAAACGGTTTCAACACGATGCCTGATGGTGAAGAAATTTATTTTATTAGTACGCCGTCCGCCGGTTTATGGTCAACCGCCGAACGTTTGAAATAACAGTAACCGTTTATAAAAGAATTTTTTTTCTTTCATATTATGAAACATAATATGAAATGAAATAATATACGGTAAAATTGATCTGTTGCGAAAATGGAGAAAACGATGCCGCAAATTGAAGAGGATAAAACGGTTGAGGAATTTTATTGGGACTGTGTACGAAAAATGAGTCCGGCGGAAAGAGTACGTCAGGCAAGAAGGCTGAATGTTAATGTCTGGGCAATGGTCAAAACACAACTCCATGAAAAACAACCGGAATATGATGAAATGGCTTTAAAATTTGCTGTTGCCAAAAGATTTTACTGGAATGAGCCGGACATACTTGTTATACTTAATGATGCAGAAAAGAATATCTCGTTCAAAAATGATAAGGAACCTATTCCCGTGAATGATAATACGTTGATGATGGATTTAGACCGGACAACCGAAAAAGTAATGACAATTCTTGAAACAACTCCATATCCCTTTGCTGTTACCGGAGGATTAGCGGCGATAACGTATGGTGATCCGCGTACTACAAAAAATATTGATGTTATTATGGAGATTGATCCGCGCGAAGTTAATGTTGCGGATACTTTTTTTGAAAAATTCGATAACGATTTTTTCTTTAGCCTTAAAAGTTGCCGTGAAGCGATTGAACAACAAACAATGTTTCAGGCGGTGGACAAAGAAACGATGTTTAAAGTCGATTTTCATCTTTCCGATCTTGTACCGGGATCATGTACAAGACGCAGAAATGTACGAATATTAACGGGACGTGTTGTGCCGATGGTAACAGCGGAAGATTCCATTTTATCGAAACTGGTTTGGATCAAACTTAGCAGTGATCGTTCCCGTAAGGATGTAGTCGCGATACTCCGTGTGCAAACAAACCTCGATAACAATTACCTTGATACAACCGCCGAAAAATTAGGAGTAACAAAATTTTTGAAGGAATTGCGGATTATTGCTGAAAGTTATAATCCCAATATTATTTTATGACGTAACCAATTAATATAACGTTATAATAGGAACGTTATACCGATTTCACTTTTTTAAAAAATTAAAACCATGAACAACCAATTTAACAACACCGAACGTTATGGAGATGATTTAAATAATGCCGCGAGAACAGGCGAAGATATTTTCGGAACGGAAACACGGGGATTGAACCGCGTTTGGTTTCTGCCTATCATTTTGCTTGGCGGTTTGTTGACGACTGCGATTGTTTTCATTGCAATTTATGTCATCAACATTTATACCGGATACAATTTTCTTGCGTGGATTGTCAATTTTGTTATTCCGCTTGGAGCAATCTTTTGCGGTTTTTTGGCAGGCATTGGTTATGCGCTTGCCGCGCGTTTTGTCCAGTTTTATCCTGATAAACGTTTCATTTTCTTTATTTTGCTTCTTCAGTTTGCACTGTTTTTTGTAGCGAGATATATGGAATACACAGTATATTGTTACCATACCCGTCTGCAAATGCAACAGCATATTGAACAATTTCATATTACCGATAAAGATGGTAATGTCATCACAATTGACCGGAATGAAATAGACCAAATCATTAAAAGAACAAGACCGTCCTTTATTGATTTTTATCGTATCAATATCGAAGAGTCGGAATGGATAGACCATGACAAAAAAGATCAACCATTTAAGATGGGAAAATGGGGCTGGGGTATTGAACTGCTTACAGCGTTTGTTTTTGCGCTTTGTTCACTTGCGGCTTCAGGTTTTCTCGCTTTGTTTGCCTACTGCCGGACATGCCGGCGTTTTATGTCGCAAAAATTGGAATTTACTTTTCCGATGCGTGCGCCGAAACGAAAAATTAAAAAGAATGACGAAGCCGATTGGGAAGCATTTAAACAGGAGGAAATCGAAGCGATTTCTTACGCCACTGAAAAAATTGCCCGAATTGAAAATTTTCTGAAAAGTGAACAAGCGGCGAATCGTTCGGAAGTTTTTAGATTACTTTGTGAAATCCGTGACGAAATTAATGCAGAGGCAAAACCGGTGAAAGGCGTACCGAATGCAGTACGGGTTACGTATTCCGAATGTAATTCCTGCGACAATTTTTTACTCGTTGCTTCAATAACGTTAATTGATCCTAACAACAAGACGGCATTTCAGGCAGCCGAACTTTTACGTTTTACTAATGGAAATTTTGTGACCGTTGCTGTATCCATGCCGGCAGTTTAACAATTCTTTTTTCAACCTTTTTCCAAAACAATATTAGTTTTATTGTTCAATTATTCCTGATTTAACCGGATGTTTTAAAACACCGGAGAAAGTATGTTTATTATTCCGTGTCCGAACTTGTTTTTGCTCAAGGCTATACATTGACGCAACTGTTTGCGGTTCTCTTTTTAATGTGGGGAATTACGACTTTTTTCTATTGGCGAACATTCACAACATTAACGTTTCGCCGGTTTATGATTTTGTTATTGTTGCGTTATATTTCTGTTGCCGTTATTGTTTTTCTTCTTTTCCGACCAATGCTCCAACATACAAATGAGCAGGTTCAACGGAAATCAATTGTGTTTGCCGTTGACACTTCGGCGTCAATGGGAATTTCCGACGGCGTTAGCGGTACGATAAATCAGGATGGACAACAGAACGGACAAGTACAGGTTCAGATTCGTATTGATCAGGTTAAAAACAAAATTAAAGTGTGGTCGGCAAAACTTGAAAAAGATTTTTCACTTCATCTTCTTGAATTCTCCGATCAGGCGGTCAGGTTACCGGAAATAACATTGGCTCCGATACTCAAAGCCGAAGGAACTTCAACATCACTTTCCGCCGGAATAAATGTTGCAAATTCTATCATGGATGGTAAGAAAAAAGTTCCGGCAAAAGAAATCGAATCTATATTTCTTTTTTCGGACGGTCAGAACAATACCGCACGTAATCCTGTTTCCGATGCACAAAAACTTGGGATTCCGGTTTATTCAATCGGAGTGGGAACAGGTTTAAAAAGCAGTTCTTCGTTTAAGGACGTTCAAACGAGCGATATTCGTGTACCGGAACGCTTAACGTACAACAATAAAGCCCGTATCACAGCTGGAATTGATGCAACGGGACTCGAAGGCAGAACCGTTAAAGTTATTCTCGAAGAAGATACAACGTTTGCTTCCGAATCTGCACGCGGCAAAAAAAATGAAACACCTGTTATTAATGAAACGTCTAATTCTCCGGATTCCGCAACAGTAAAACATCGCCGCAAAATCGGTGAACAGGAATTGATGTTGGATGCGGTTGAAGGACAACAGGATGTAGTGTTTGAGTTTAAACCGGAAAAAGTCGGGCGAACACTTTATATTGTGAGAACGGAACCGCTTGGCGATGAAGCAATCAAGGAAAATAATGAACGCCAAACCGCTGCGTTGGTTGTCGAACCGGGAATGCGTGTTTTTTATCTTGAAGGAACATTGCGACCCGAATACGGCGCTATTTCGCAACGTTATCTCGCTAAAGACCCTGATATTGAATTTTGTGCTATGGTTCAGATCAAACCGAATGTTTTTGAACAACAAACAAATATCGAAGGATTCAAATTAAAAGGACTTCCAACCGATCAGGAAACAATTGATTCTTTTGACGTGTTTATTATCGGCGACATTGACAGTTCTTATTTTAAAACGGAAATTCAGGAAATGTTTGTCAAGCGTATTCGTAACGGTGCCGGTCTTATTATGCTTGGCGGTTATCATTCGCTTGGTCCCGGCGGTTATGACGGAACACCGATTGGCAAGGTGTTACCGGTAATTGTAGGTGGGAGGGAGATTGGTCAGTTTTCCGAAGAATTTTTGCCGAAATTAACGCCGGACGGCATTTCGAGTAACATTTTTGCCAACATTTCCGCTTTTTTCCCGTCAACATCTGAAACGGCAATGAAAGATGGATTGCCGATGTTAGCCGGTTGTACACGTGTTCAAACGTCGAATCCGGCGGCAACAATTTTTGCAACATGTCCGGCGGTTCGGGTTCCCGGTCCCGGCGGCGGTGAAATTGAGATGCCGGTTTTGGCGGCTCAACCGGTTGATCAGGGACGTACGGTTGTCTTTACCGGAGACACCACACGGCGTTGGCAGCAAGGACCGCGTGCCATGAATCAAGATACGCCGTTTATGCAATTTTGGGGACAATTAATTCGTTACGTTGCCGGTCGTGAAGGAGCGGTTGTCCGTGAAGCGGGAGTTTCGGCGTCGGTCGATAAGGCGTATTACGAACCGGAAGAAAGCGTAACTATTTCCGTAACCGTGAAAAACGCCGGCGGCGAAGGTACGGAAAAAGCCTCCGTTTCCGGTACGGTTATTCGGTCGGACGGCAAACAGGATGAAATTAAACTCGAAATTGTTCAGGGAACACCGGGAAAATATACCGGAATTTATGAACCGAAAACAACCGGACAGCAGGAAATTAAAGTTACTGCCAAAATAGACGGACTTGTTCTGAATGCCCCTGAAAAAATGATTATTGATATTGGGCGTCCTAATATGGAATTTGACCGTTTGGATTTGAATGAAGATTTGATGACAAAAATTGCGGACGCTTCCGGCGGACGTTATTCACACATTACAACCGCCGGTTTTTTGATTGACCTGTTAAACCGCGACGTAACGAAAAGAAAAGTAATCGAACAAATTCCTCTGGCTCCGCCGCTTTTATTCTGGGCAATTTTCGTTGTTTTACTAACCGTTGAATGGATACTGCGCCGGCGTTATCATCTGAGATAAAAATTTAGATAAAAATATTACACAAAATAAATCCGTAACTGTTTATGAATTTTGTGATTTGCGGTTTGTAATTACAATCCTTTTATTTTTCAAAAACACTTTCCAGTTTTTTTGTATTTCCCCAAAATGCAAATGGTTCATAATTTGTGTAGGAATAAAATCCGAGATTGAGTTCGATATTTGTTCCGGTGTTTTTCAAATATTCCTCGACCAGCCGCCGAATGGAAACCGGTTTACCGCTGCAATTATTGATGATGCCTTGTATTTTATTTTGTAATGAAATTCCGATAATATTCTCTGCAACAGTTTCCACCGGTAAATAATCACGAAGTTGTTCACCGCCGCTCATGTTGAAAATTTTATCGCCGCGTTTTATTGCCGATTTTAATTGTTCCAGAATTGAATTTTTATTTTGGTTTATTCCGTACAAATAGAACAGCCGAATCCATTTGAGATCAAACGGAATCTTTTTTTGTTGCAACTGTTCCAAAAAAATCCGCAATGTATTCTTGGCAATTCCGTAAACCGTGTTGGGGTTGACCGGTAAATCTTCGGATAAACAACCTTCCTGCAATCCGTACTCAAAACAAGTTCCGATTACGTTAATATTCCGTGTTCCCGATTCGATCATCTGTTTCAAAAAACAATAACTTGTTTGTAAATTACGTTCAATATGAAATAATTCATCGTAATTCGGCAATCCCTGCCAAGCCAAATGAATCAGTGCATCCGGTTTCCCAAACAACTCATAGAAATCATTCCGTTCAATATTCAAATCACACGAAATATGTTTTACATTATTGAGCGGCAATTCCGTTTTTGCCGAAGTCGTAACAATTTCATGCCCCGTCCGTAACAATTGTCCTGTAACATAACGCCCAATAAATCCGGTTGCTCCGGTAACAAGTATTTTCATTTTTCTAATTGTTTCAAGTTTTCAGGTTTTGTATTTTGGTCAAAGTTCGTCTTGATTTTTCCAGATTTTCCAGGGTGCTTTTCCGTTATTCCAACGATATTCCAGATCGAGTTTATCGCGTAACGTGTCCATACATTGCCAGTAGCCGTTGTGTTGAAACGCCATCAATTCGCCGTCAACAGCGATTTTTTCCAGACTATCGCCTTCCAGAGTGTCGGAATCTTTTTTAATGTAATTAAAAATTCCTTCATTGAACACAAAAAAACCGCCGTTAATCCAACCTTCGGAAGTTTGCGGTTTTTCGGCAAAAGATTGCACAACCGGAGCGTTGTTGTCGAAAGAGATGACGCCGTAACGTGCCGGCGGACGTACTGCGGTAACTGTTGCGATTTTTCCGTGTGATTTATGAAATTCGAGCAATGCGTTCAAATCGACATTTGCCAAACCGTCGCCGTAGGTTACAAAAAACGGTTCGGTTCCCCGCAGCCATTTTTCGATTCGTTTAATTCGACCGCCGGTTTGTGTTGTTAAACCGGTTTCGATCAGGTGAACTTTCCATTGTTCCGGCGGTGTTGAATAATTGGTAATGTTGCCGGTTCCAAGATCAACCATAATACTGCCGCAGGTTTTGTGGTAATCGGTGAAGTATGATTTGATGACTTCGCCTTTGTATCCGGTTGCAATGAAAAAATTTTCACAAGAAAACTCCGCAAAATATTTCATAATATGCCAAAGAATCGGAAATTCGCCGATTGTAACCATTGGTTTCGGTTTAATATCCGTCTCTTCCGCCAACCGCGTCCCGCGACCTCCCGCTAAAATAACAACTTTAATCATTTTTAATCATCGGAATCAGAAAAAAACGGCGGTTTTAAAATAAAATCACCGATTCGTTAGCCAAATTCAAAAACCTTAACCGAAAATTGTATCGTGTTACGAATCTGAAAGCAAGAATCTGCAAGCAAGAGTATCCGTCAAATCGAAAATAATAGAATTTTCGGGAGTATTTCAGTGGAATTTTTTAAAGATTTCTAATCACAAGGTCGGCAATCGTTCGGCGAGGGGCTTTCACCCATGATTGTGTCGGCGATAGATGACCGGAATCTGGAAATCCTGTTGGCGGACGGCAACTAAAACAAAAACGTCCTCAATTACCAATGTTTATTTGATTCCCAATCGGCTAACGCCGATGCGATTACCGTTGAAAACTTTCGGCAAAAGTTTTTTACCCGCGGTTACCTGCCTATTGACCACCGACTTTTTTAAAAAAAGTATCTATTCAATGGAATGTTCCCACAGAATAATTCCGCGGAATTTCCGGTCACGGAGTCTCAAAATAGAGAAATACACAGTGGGCATCTCTAAAAAATCATCTATAAAGGGGTCTATTATTGCGATTTATTTTTCTGTTATGATAAGTGTCTTCGGTATTTTTTGGAATTACTTTTTGACCGCTTCTATTCCGAGCTTGGAAAATACGGAGTAACAGTTAAAGGCGGCGTTTCGGTTGATAGTACGTTTGTCGATGTTCCGAAACAACATTTTCCTCGAGGCGAATATGCCCAAATTAAAAAAGGGGAAAAAACTGCATCCCGTACTTGCAAACCGGCGGTTCAGTCCCAAACGGATTTTGACGTCCGTTACACCCGCAAGAATAATGAAAAACATTATGGTTATAAAAATCATGTGGAGGCGGATGTTGCGACAAAAATTATTACCGATTACGAAGTCACCGAAGCGTCGGTTCATGATAGTGTTCCCATTTTAGACTTGCTGCCGGACGAGGCGAAAAAAGATGAGCAAAACAA
>JAITQV010000200.1 GCA_031288765.1 Planctomycetaceae bacterium | reverse complement strand
TGCTTTGAATCTGCCCCCGTTCGCCATGAATCTGCCCCCGTTTACCATGAATCTGCCCCCGTTTACCATGAATCTGCCCCCGTTTGCCGCGGGATTGCCTAAGTTTGTGGTAAATTTATTCCCAGTCGGCTGACGCCGACGCAACCCTTCGGCGAAGGGTTACCTATCTTTTATTGACATACTTTTTAGAAAAAAATTCCGCATGCGAACTATCCACTACCCACTATCCACTATTAACTATCAGCTATTAACTAATTACACACCTCTTGACAATGTATTTGACTTATAATACAATCCGCCTTATATTATAGTTATGATTGCTTTGTCATAACTTTTAATTTAATCAACCTTTAATATGGAGATTTCCCATGGAAATGAACCGTAAAGAATTTTTGAAAACACTGGGTGTTGCCGGAACAGCTGCGGCTGTCGGTAATTTCAATGCGTTGGATGTTTTCGCCCAAAACAACGATAAAACCGGTACGCCGGATTTGGTCGCCGTCATGGGCGGCGAACCCCAAATCATGTTTCGTAAAGCTATTGCGGAACTCGGCGGAATAGAAAATTTCGTCAAAAAAGGTCAGAAAATTGTCATTAAACCCAATATCGGTTGGGACAAAACACCGGAAATGGCGGCAAACACCAATCCGATTCTGATTAAAGAATTGATTCAACAAATTCTTTCCGCCGGAGCCGCCGAAGTGGTTGTTTTCGATCACACCTGCGATGAGTGGAAGAATTGTTATAAAAACAGCGGTATTGAAGCGGCTGTTCTGGAAGCGGGCGGGAAAATGGTTCCCGGCAACGATGAACGGTATTACCGTGAAGTCGAAATTCCGGACGGCAAAATCTTGAAAAAAACGCAAATCCACGAAGTCTTGCTTAATTGCGACGCATGGTTTAACGTTCCGGTTCTCAAAGTTCATGGCGGCGCCAAAATGACTATTGCCATGAAAAATTACATGGGACTCGTTTGGGACAATAAATGGTTTCACAGAGAAGGTTTGCAGCAGTGTATTGCGGACAGCTGCACTTGGGTGAAAAGACCGGCTCTCAATATTGTCGATGCGTACCGGATTATGAAATCAAACGGTCCCAAAGGCAGATCAGAAGCCGATGCCGTTTTGGTTAAGGCTCTGTTTGTTTCCAAAGACATTGTTGCCGTCGATACCGCCGCAACCAAGTTTGCCGAACAATTTACCAAAGTTACGTTGGAACAAGCCGCACATATTGGAATTGGCGAGACAATGAAACTCGGTACGACCAATCTGAATAGCCTCAATATCAAACGGATTACGGTGTGATGTGATTGAACAAACACAAAACCCGATTCGTTGACCTTGCGGCAATAGCGGCAATAGTTGATAAGATCGTAAGCGGATTCAATTGTCAAAACTATGATTTGTAGGATTTGTTTGATTGTTATGATTGTGTTTTTACCAATCATGTAAATCACAAAAATCATAGTTCGGACAATTGAATCCGTTTGCGGTTTTCTCCGTTTTCAACTTTTCGCTTTCAACTTTCCGCTATCAACTATTCATTATTAATTATTAGTTAAATATTTTCTTTGATTATGAAAGTTATTATTACCGGCGGTGCGGGATTTATTGGTTCGGCGGTTGTCCGTTACGCTGTGGGGCAACTCGGTTGGCATGTCCTGAATATTGACAGTCTCACTTACGCCGGAAATCCCGCTTCACTCCGCGATGTTGCCGGCAACCCGAATTATCATTTCCTCAAAGCCAATATCTGTGATAAACCCCTCATCGCCAACGCTATTGCCGGATTTGAGCCGGATATTATTTTCCATTTAGCCGCCGAATCGCATGTTGACCGCAGTTTGGAGCAACCCGATGAGTTTATCCAAACCAATCTTGTCGGAACTTATTCCATGCTTGATGCCGCCCGGCGCTATTGGGCAACCCTCGATGCCGCCCGGAAATCCCGATTCCGTTTTCACCATGTTTCCACAGACGAGGTTTACGGTTCGCTTGGCGGCACGGGTTTTTTCACCGAAGAAACCCCTTACGACCCGCGAAGCCCCTATTCCGCCAGCAAAGCCGGAAGCGATCATCTTGCCAAAGCGTGGTATTATTCTTACGGTTTGCCTGTTATTATTACCAATTGTTCCAACAACTACGGTCCCTACCATTTCCCCGAAAAATTAATCCCGCTCACCATTTTGAACGCTCTTGACCGCAAACCTTTGCCCGTGTACGGAAAAGGCGAGAATATCCGTGATTGGCTTTATGTTGATGATCATGTCAGGGCAATTATTTTAGCCGCGACACAGGGGATTCCCGGGCGAACCTACAATATCGGCGGTCGGAATGAGCGTAGGAATATTGAGGCGGTGCAAATGATATGCGGAGTTCTCGATACGCTCCGCCCTTCTCCCGAAGGTTCTTACAGTCAACTGATTACGTTTGTCGAAGACCGTCCGGGTCATGATTTACGTTATGCTATTGACGCCGGCAGGATTGAAGCGGAACTCGGTTGGCGTGCTGAAGAGACGTTTGAATCCGGTATTGCCAAAACGGTTCAATGGTATCTTGACAACTCGTGGTGGTGGAAACCGATTCGCGAAGGAAAATATGCCGGTGAGCGGTTGGGGATTATTCAGCAATAGGAATTTCACAACAACGCCATTCTTGATTTCGCAGTTGATTCCGCAGTTGATTCCTCATTTTATTCCGCGAAATTTCAGTGTGTTCCGCGTTAAAAACAAATCGTATCTATTCTGTGAAAACATTCCACGGAATAGATACAATCCCAAAACCGCAGAAAATGAACCGCGAACCCCAAAAATATCGAAAATTGTTGTTCTACATTAACCAATTGCTGTTCTACAATCAGTCGTTGCTGTTCTACAATTAGTCATTGCTGTTCTACAATTGGTCATTGCTGTTCTACAATTGCTCGTTGTTGTTCTACAATTGGTCGTTGTTGTTCTACAATTGGTCGTTGTTGTTCTACAATTGGTCATTGCTGTTCTACAATTGCTCGTTGTTGTTCTACAATTGGTCGTTGCTGTTCTACAATTGGTCGTTGCTGTTCTACAATTGCTCATTGCTGTTCTACAATTTCCGCATTTTGCACGTCCGAATACTTCAAAAAGATACAAATTCGCCTAAAATTGCTGCAAAATGAAACATTCGGCTGAATAATTACATTCCGCACGGTCAATAAAGTGTGATTCCAATTTCATTAAAAGGGACAAAAGGAACGGGAATGGCAATTCGGGACAACCGGCAATTAATCAAAAAAATACTTTATTTTTTAATCCCCAATGTCCCAAAATCGTCCTTAATATCTTATTTAGGGAAGTGTGTTTTGTGGAGTGTGTCTTGCGGATTATGTTTTGTGGGCTGCAACTCCAATCACAAAATTGAAAAGTTAAGGAAAAAGTTTAAAGATTTAGCGGAATTGGGAAAATTAAAGATTATTGGCAAAAAACAAATAAATTAGGAGAGCAAGGTAAAGAACATTCGGTCGATTTTCCGAAAATCATATTATATGGAAGTTTTTGAGTTGCCGAATAAAATCATCATACTTTTTTTGGAATTGTAGATACCGCAAGTAAGGCATTGTGTTGGTGTTTTGCATGGCTTTCTCTGATTAATTGACTTGCGTTATTCGGATTCACCGGTTTACTCCCTTAGGAGTATAATGTGTCTCGTTTTACTGTTATCATACCCCTTTTGAGTGATACGCCGACGGAAGCGTTTGAGGAGACGCTTGCATCTGTGCTTGTCCACAAACCGGACGGCACGGAAGTCCTGATTGCCAATGCAACGCGGTATTCCGATCCTTGGGACACGGTTACCGAAGGGACTGTTTTTATCGCATCGGATCATCTCTCCAACCCAATGGAAGTTTTGAACAAAGCCGTTTTGCAGTCGCAAGGCGATATTTTGCATATTCTTTATCCGGGAACAGAAGTTTCCGCTTATTGGACGCAAAATATTTTGCAATTGTTCGAACAATCGGGATTGGGGATTGCAATTCCGTGTGTGTATGACCGCCGCAAACCCAAACGGATTTTTTCGCTTGGGATTCACTACAAACCGGAAGGGGTTCTGCGAACAATCCGGCGTTCGCAATGGGCGGAAGCGGCTCAGAAACGGATTGTTCCTCATATTTCGGCAATGTTTATACGTAAAAAGGCGTTGACACAAATCGGATTATTCGACACGAGTTTTATTCCTCAGATATCTTATGTTGATGCGGCGATGCGGGTAGTGGAGCAAGGTTGGGAGATTGCGGTTGATCGGGAATGCCGGATTACGGTTCGTCCCAATTATCTGCCGGCAACAAATGCTTTTACTTGGGGGGTTCAAACAGAGCGGCTGTATTTTCGCTGGTTTGGGCAAAATTCAACATTAATGGCGTTAGGAAAACATTTCGGTTCTTTCGGAGTTGATTTTTGGCGGCATCTTCCGAAATTCAAGGCGTTCCAAATTCTTTTTGGTCGGTTGATCGGTCTTTTTTTCTTTGGTGAGATGTTGCCGTTTTTCAAACGGACACGTAAAACCGTTCCCAAAACTTGTCATTGTAGTGCTGAGTTACCGTTTGCGGCGTCAATTCCGGCGGAATTTATTAGCCAGCCGGAATATGATTCTTCGCCCGTCAAAAAAGCCGTATAAAATATTAACTTCATACACCCGCCAACACCAAATAAGCAAGATATAAATTGTTTAATTTATGATTGTTTGCCTTGCCAATCGTAATAGCCGATTGTTTTGAGGTCTGCCAGCATTTTTCTTCCGGCTTCTTCGGACATCATTTCAATTGGTAATCGGCTTGGTCCCAAATCAAGACCGAGCGATTTCATTAAAATCCGTTGACCGGACAAGAAATCACCGTAACGATATAACACCTTGACATATTCCCAACTTCGAAGTTGCCAAAGTTTTGCTTTTTCAATATCCCGTTCGTTCCAGGCGTTTAGAATTTGACGCGAAATAATATTACAAAGCGGATAAGTGGAACCAACCGCTCCGGTTGCACCGACAACCAACGCCGACAATAACATTTCGTCACAACCCCAAAGAATATTCAGTTTCCTGTTACCGTATTCGACGGCTTCTTGATATTCGAACGTTTTGGTATCGGTGTACTTCATACCGCGAAACGTCGGAATTTTTGTATCCGCTTCCCTGAGAAACCGGCCAACCTCAATAGAAAGACCGGTAAGTCGTGGAATATGATAATAATAAAACGGAGTTTTGGGTGCAGCCGCCGCAATTTCTTTCATTAAATCAACGAGCAATGAAGCGGTTGTTATTTTGAAATAACTTGGAGCGCAGGCGCTAATAGCCGTAACACCGATTTTTTCCGCGTGCGCCGCCAATTCCCGGCAATCCGTAAGAGCATTGGCTCCGACTTGGGCAATGATTGGTATTTTGCCGTTAACCGCATTGATAAACGCTTCGAGTGCGGCTTTACGCTCTTCAACACTCAAACTAACTCCTTCACCGGTGGAACCGTTCACATACAATGCGTCCATCTTGCAATCAAGAAGAAATTGTACGTATTTTGGAATAATCTCTAAATGGAGATTACCGTTTTGTTGAAAAGGAGTATGAGTTGCTGCAATAAGTCCTTGAAACATGGTCATGGTCTGATTTTGTTAAGGTTAAAGTTAAATTGAAATCGAAATAAAATTACGAAATTAATTAAAGTTATCAAATTGAATTGAAGTTACAAAGTTAAAGTTCATCGGCAAATATTATGTTTCCGTTTTTTGAATGACAACAATTGTTTTAGCGGAACCTCCTAAAAACAAACTGACAATATAACCGGTTACGTAACAGGAAATCATTCCCAGAAAACCGTAAAGCAGAAATGAAAGAGGCGTGTATAAATGAACGAAAAAAACAACCATAAACGATAAAATCAATCCGGTCATTGCTCCAACACTGTTAATCCGTTTGGAGAAAACACCCATCAAAAAAAGACCGCCAAGTGTTCCGGTAAAAAGTCCGAGAAATGTGTTAAACTGATCCCAAAGCGATTTGACATCCCATGTTGCAAGAAATAAAGCAAGAACCATTCCCAAAAGACCGGACAAAATGCCGACAACTTGCGGAATTCGAACCGGATAACGTTGCGAAAATTTCGGAAACCAGTTATTCAGGAAGTCAATGGAAATCGAAACGGAAACCGAATTAATATTTGCCGAAAGCGTGGACATGGCGGCGGCGAAAATTGCCGCAATAACAAGACCTGAAAAACCGGCAGGAAGTCCGTTGACAATAAACAACGGATAAACGGCATCGGTGTTTTTCAGTACGGCATCGAATTGTTCGGGATTTCCGTGATAATAAGTAAACAATGCCGTCCCGATTGGAAAAAAGATTAAAATAACAGGAATTGCCATCAAGGCGTTGAACCAGATACTTCGGACTGCCTGAAAATTTTTTGCCGTACACATATAACGCTGAACCAAAGACTGGTCGCTGGAATACGTAATCAAACTGTTCGCTAATCCTCCCACCATAACCACCCAGAAAACCGGCTGCGTCAAATCGAAACGAAAGTCAAACGTATAAAATTTTCCGGCGGTATAAGCCGTTTCAAAAAAACCGGCAATTCCGCCCGGAGAAGTGAATACAAGAACGATAAGTGAAATAACCGCTCCGAGAATAAGAATAATTCCCTGCAAAACATCATTCCAAACCACCGCTTCCATACCGCCTAAAGTACAATACGTAATAGTAACCAACGACATAAGAATGATACAAAAATACACATCAATACCAGTAACAATATTCAACGCCAGCGACGGTAAAAAAAGTATAATAGCGATTCGTGAAATCATAAAAAAGGCGAAAAGTGCCGACGCAAAATATCGGATTGTCCGGTTAAACCGGATTTCAAGATATTCGTAAGCTGTTCCAAGATTCATGTTGCGAAAATAGGGAAGATAATATCGGATGATAAGAGGTGCAACAATTAGAATGGCGAAATTATACGGAAACATACGCCATTCGGCGGCAAATGCTTTTGCCGGAATTGAAAGAAAAGTAATTGCACTGAGCATTGTTGCAAAAATACTGATTCCAACCGCCCACCAAGGCAATCTTCCGCCGCCAAGAAAAAAATCGCCTTGTGTTGCGTTTGTCCGCATGAAAAGAAAACCAAGCCCAAGCACACTCAACATGTATAACGCCAAAACACCATAATCAATCAAAGTAAATCGTGTTTGGCTAAAAATTTGAAACGAATTGATTTTATCGGTTCGGATTCCCGGTTTTGATTCGCCGCACGGAATAATAATATTTGAACTTTTATCCGACGTTCGAATCAAAGCGGGAGTTGTAACTTGTGAACCTTCCGGCAAATGAAACGGAATTGTCCAGACTTTGGTGATTGTGTTGTACAGAAAAACTTCACGCCGAAATCCTTGATGTTCTTCCAGCAAGCGTTTTTTTTCGGCAATGAGTTTTTGTTTGATAATCGGATCGTTTTCCGTGTCGATTAATTGTTGACGTTGTTCGTTGGCATTGAAAAATTCGCCGTTATCGCCGCCGATAAGAAAAATGGAAGCAAACCCCAACGCAACACCGCAACCCGCGGAAAGCGGCATCGGCAAACGTGATTCTTCTTGCCATGTACCGGTTTTCGGTTGAAAGGAATAAACCGTATCGGAAAATTGAGTTACAACATCGCTCGGTAACTTGGCACGCCCGCCGAGAAGATAAATGCAATTCGTTTCGCCGTTCGATTGAGTTACCGCAACAGCAAAAGCAACCGGTTTAGGTAATTTCGGTTCAATTTTCCAACCTTGTGAAGGTTTGGAAAGATCAAGCGAAAACATCTCGTCTGAAAATTTGTTGCGATTTTGACCGCCCAGAAAATAAACCCGATTTTCAATAATTGTTGCCGTTGCACCGGTTCGAGCCGCCGGAAGTCGGGGAAGTTCTGTAATTGTAACAATTCGTTTTACGTTATCGAAACGTAAAATAAAAGCGTCATTAACAGGACCTTCCGCTGTTTCACCGCCAAGACAAACAATTCCTTGAGATGTCGTAACAACAGCGGAATAACCCATTGGTTGGGCAAGCCGTGTCGGTTGATCAATCCAAACGGGCGATGATTCATGTTTCAAATTTAAAACACGAATATCGGAATAATATGTTTTTGTGCCATTATTCCATGGCGGTTTGTCGGGAAAGTTGGAGCCGCCGGCAATAATCATTACATCACCGTCAATTCCCGCCAATGCTCCGGCAACACCGGCAGAGTCGGGAAAAGCCGCAATTTGTTGAAACGAAAAATTATTCAGCGGCTTTTTTGAGGAATCCGCGAAAATGCCGGTTGTTCCGGTTAAAACAGACATGAAAATCAAAAATAAAAAATAATGTTTCATCGGATTATGTTTAGTCAATCATTTCGCCTTGATTTTAATTATTGATATGAATTATATTGTTCAAGGGTTAAACGTTAAGATATATTTTTAGTTTGGGATTTTTTATATTTTTTAATCATTACAATTTATGGTTGTTATATATCCTCTTGCCGGAAATTGACATTTTTTATTCCTGTAATAGTAGTGTCCCCGTTTTTGTGAGACAACAAGGACACTACTGTTACTTGAAATTGATAAATATCCATTCCTCACAACATAAACGTATAATAACGGAGGACACAAACGGATTTAACATGTTTTGGTAATTATTCGCTTGCGAACTATTCACTAATGTTTGGTTGCATTGTTCAAGACCGGTTCAAAGAGCCAGGCGAGATTGAAACGGGCAACGGAAACTTTACCGTAAGGTCCTTTGTCATCACCTTTTTCGAACAATAAATAAATCATACCGTCTGTTCCGGCGGTAATAGACGAATAAGCACAACCTTGTTCGTAAATCATTCGTTTGATTTTCCAGGAACGTGAACGATCCAGACTACACCAAACCGTCATGTGAATTCGGTTACCGCCCGGATCATCCGGTGCGGAAAAAAGTAGGACGTCTTTATTGTTCGTTAATTCTAACGGTAATCGGACAAGTCCGGCACAACAACCGTAACTTGGTTTTGTTCCGTATTTGAAATAGAACGGTTCACCGACTTCCCGTAAATCTTCACAAACTTCCCAATCAACATAACGATCACCGCCGTCATGGCTGTACGCCAATTGTCTTCGATGATCGGTGGACATGTGTGAACGGGAATTGTAATACACAATACCGTCCGAAAATTCCGCCAATGTTCCTTCACCGGTTCCGCTTTGAACCGGATGAGAAACTTGCCATGTTTTGCCGTGATCATCGCTGAACATGGATGTATTGTAATGAAACATCCAATGTTCCTGATCATTTTTACCGAATGGCGCCAAAATTCGTCCCGGCATGAGGAGCCTGCCTTTTTTCTGTCCATATTTTAACGTAACACCGGATTCGGAACAACTTATTTCAATCGGAGCCTGCGAATCCGGCGCGCCAAGACCTACAAGATTAGAACGAATCGTGATTTTTTCTTCAGTCCATGTTTTTCCTTCATCTTGACTTCGTAACAAGATACCATTTCCGCAAACGATTAAGATATTACCGTTTGTTTCATCAACAACGAGACTACTGCCGCCGTGAAATTTGAGCTGCAGAGTTTCGCTCCATGTTTTTCCCTGATCTTGACTTGTTCGGATAAGATGACCGCTGTCGGCACCGGCAATCACAGTTCCTTTTTGAGTAACAACAATATTCGGAATCCGTATATCTTTCTTATCTTTTTGGTCGAAAAGATCGATTATTTCGAATACAGGTTTTTCATTGATACAGGGAAGATCGTTAAGTGTTGCCGGCGGCGGATCAACCCGAACCTTCCGCTGAGCGTAAACCGATTCGGTTGCAAATCCGATCAAAAAACCGAAAACAATAATAATTGTACAGATTTTTCTGATTGTTCCGGAGTTGAAAGAAAAAGCAGTGAAACGATAAAATAAATGATTTTGGGAAAATAAGTGTTTCATAGTTAAAATCCTTTTAAAAGTTTTTGAAATTACCGTGATTCGTTTACTGTTACAGTACAGTAAAAAACATAAACACAGTTTCATTTAAGGCTTGTTTAAAATTTTTCGGAAATTCGATTCTTACGGTCACACATTTATAGCCGAAATGTTGTGTCATTTGACACTCTTTAGGTCGTATATTTGTTTCCAACTCTGTTGCTATAAATATGTCCTATAAGGATACAATTTATTTATTTATTTCTATTTTTATACATTTGATCGGTTTCGTTCATGTCGATTCGAACAGTCATAATGTACGGTTTTTCATCTTTTGTCCAATGACCATACGTTGTTGTTACAATCATTCCGTCCGGTAAAACCACAACGCCGGGATAAGTAGAATCCGCGCCGGATTTATTATCCATAATCCGAAGCCGGTATTGACCTTCGGTTCCGTTTTCGAGGTCTTCAAAGGTTCCGATCCACGATACCCAATCGCCAAAACTTGAAGTTCGATTCTGCGGTAACGACATTTCCCGAAATGCAATAAAAAGACGTCCGTCTTTTGTGTAACGAATTGTATGCCGGTCTCCATTGAGTGCCGCAGGCATGGGACGCATTTTCGTCCATGTTTTGCCTTCGTCATCGGAAAAAATAATTTGTGAATTTTGTTTTCGGCTGTTTTCACGTAAAAGAACAGCAATACGTTTTCCATCCGGCGAACGAACAATTCCCGGTTCACAAGGATAAATTTCTTTACTATTCAAGATGCTTTCCGGGTAACTCCACGTTAAACCGCCATCTGTTGAAAGTGTTTTATAAAGTGTAAAACCGATTCCTTTTTTGGAAGTTGATGTAAAGAATTTTCCGTCATCGTGAAACATTGCCATATAATGTCCCTTGCCTGTGTTCAAAGCAATGACTTCTCCCATAACAACAATTCCGCCCCAATCACCGACTTTTTGGAGTTCCGACCACGTTTCGCCTTCATTTTCGGAAACAGCCATTCGAGCCGGATAAAGACCGGAAAACATGATAATCCGCTTTTTCCCGTCAGCATCAACAGTACGGTGTAACGTCGGAACTTCAAGGCTTGTTTCCCAACTTTTCGGAGTTGGCAAACGATCCGACCATGTTTTGCCACCGTCCATACTTCGTTTATAAACAATGGCTCCTCTGCCATGTCCTTTGGGATAAACGCACAAAATCGTTTTTCCATCATCAAGTAAACATGTTGTAACATGTCCCAGATATTGTCCTTGTTCCTTGTCAACAAGGAATTGCCAATCCGTTTTTTGAGACAAATCGAATTCCGGTATTGTTATCCGTTGCAAAATATCTTCTGCAAAAACCGAAATTGTCATTACAAGTCCAATAATAAAACTAAGAAAGATTGTTAATGTTTTCATTGTTTTTTGTTGAGTTAGAGTTAATAGTTTTGTTTCAATTTTTGTACAATACTCATTACACTTGAATTTTCTAACTTTATAAATGGAAATCAAACCGAATTTACCATATAACGTAACATGTAAAGCAAAATTTTCAAGTGTAATAAGCATGTAATTTAATCATTTCTACGAAAAACATTGTCTATGGTAAAGCGACGACTTCACCTCCCGAAGGAGTTCCTAATGCTCCCCAGACACCGAAATTACTAGGACCGGAACGTTTTTGTCCTTGTCCGGTCAACGGACCGCAATAAATTGTTTCCGCTACAAACCGGACAGAACCATCCAAAAGTCCGACATTGACTCCGCCGGGATGATTGCTGCTTGCCGAATAAATCCCCCAACTTCCATAACTTGTTGAATTGGAACAGCTTGGTGCATTGGGCGGCAAAACAGCATTAAACCCATTGAAAGTAATCCAACTACAAAAATAGATATGTCCCCGCCAAAAAGTAATTGCTGTTCCTGTAAAAAAGGTGCTGTCTTTAGGAATATTCATACATAAACTAACATCATTATCAATACCGGTAATACTTGATACCAGACCACCTTTGATCCTTTTGGTACCAGCAACATCAGAAGTAACCGCTTCACTAAACGCCATCGTATTGCTGGTTCCATCGGTTGCTGTTGCCATTGATTTCCAGTGCATGTGACCGAATAGCATTCGATATTTGTCCTGAAAATCCAAATCTGTCGGCGAATTGGGTTCACTTCGGGTAGCATCATTGGGATTAGATTGCCGAATCCAATCACCTAAACAAGGAACGATACTGACTCTCGCTGTTTCAATTAATGTTGTTCCGGTTGTATACGTTCCCGACAGTTTTGAGTTTGCATCCGACGGGCATAAATAGGTTGGAATCGGATTTTTATGAACCCGCTCCGCATCGGTTTTTTGAGTTGCTGTGGGTGTTACTGAAATCAAATTTGAATTGGACATCTCATATCGTGCCGTTTGTTCATTAAACGGCAGAAGGATAAATTGAATACTCCAAAAGCTTGCCCAACCACGTGCGCCACTGCTGACAGTTCCGGAGATGCGGGAACTGCCTGCGGGCAAGGAATTGTGAGTGTCGTGGTAGTTGTGAAGCCCAATAAGCATTTGTTTGACATGGTTTGTACACTGCATTCGTCGTGCCGCTTCACGGGCGGCTTGAACAGCCGGCAGCAGTAAGGCAATCAAAACTCCGATGATTGCAATCACTACTAGGAGTTCAACCAGAGTAAACCCTAAAATCGAGGTTACATGGTCGTACTTACCAAGCTTACGACCCCCCCCCGTTCCCTAAATTAACATTCTCCGAATCGAAATAAACACCTAAATTTTTCATAGAAACCTCCAAAAAATTTAAAAAAAGGAAAAAACTTACCGGAAACAATCTTCAGTAATCTGGTAATCGATCACCTCCTTACTGCTTTCCGATATCAAAATCCGCAACAGTTTTTTGTGTTACGGTAACAGTTAACGTTGTCGTGTTCGCTGATGTATATTCCTTGGGGATAGATTCAATTGCCGGATATTTAATCATTTGTTCTTCATACACATCAAATTCTTCTCTCAGTGATCCTGGTGCCGGAGCTTCGGGAGCATTTTTCCTTTCCTGTTTGGACAAGACTACTTTATAAATTCCTTCGGGAACTCCATCATATTTTCCATAAGTTTTTAACTGCGTAATACCTTTGGCGTCGGTAACACCGCCAATACTCCATTGGGGAATAGAACCGTCCTCATTGTAAAATGCAACATTGACATTTTCCAACGGAACCGCATTTTCCTTTATTGAAATTGTTACAGAATGTAACGGAGGGAATCCGTCCGGTTGCTTTTCACCGCATCCGCAAAAACATGAAAGAGAAACAATCGTAATAAAAATTCGTGTCATAAAAATCCTCCAACATTTTAGTAAATTTTAAATTTATCTTCGTACAATTAAACGAACGGGAATAATTTCATCGTATTGTTTTTTTTCGTGAAATTGGTTATTGAGGGAATGACCAATTCGATGACCAATTTGTATTTGTTCCCAATCGGTCAAAATAACAGCATCGGCATCTTTTACAACGTTAAAGTCTTTCCGATCCATTGCACCCAAATAAACGACCTGTACATTCCATCCTTCGGAATGAACAATTTCCAATGCTTTTAATGTAAACTGTTTTGTGTGGCAAATAAGAGCATCCGGCGGTTGTTTTTCGCTCAATAATTTGCGAACGGTACTTTCCACCGCTTTTTCATAAGGAGGTACAAACAAGAGTGATGTTTGTATGTCGGAAATTCGGTAGAAGTAATTGATAGCCTTAACATCTCCCGCCAATACAAAATTTCTCATAAGAAGTGCAGCATGTTGACATTTTTTCGTTTGCAGATAATGGTGTACTAAACGGATTGCTTCCGGATGGTCGCGGTCCATACTGGATAATGTTTCAATGCCTTCCGGTTTTGTGCCGTATAAAACCGCAGGCAACCCGCTTTTTTCAATCAATTGTTGTACACCAAACGGAGCACGAACCAATACAATTCCTGTTGGTGAACCGCTTTTCAGACTTTTATCAATTATTTGTGAGGTCAACCGCTCTTCCAGTCCTTCATCAAGAAAAAAATGTTCTATTGATGTATTGGGATGTTCTTCCTGAAGCCCTAACAGAACTTCTTCATAATCAAATCCGTCCGTTTGAAGATAAGGTTTAGGGAACAGGAAATAAATGACCGCAAAATCAAGATTTGACCTATTTTCGGTTTTTGGTTTGGAAACAATGGAACCAAGACGTTGACGTCTAATAATAACTCCGCGTTTTTCGAGCAATCGTAACGCCCGATTCGCAGTTTCGCCGGCAACACCAAGAAATTTTGATGCTTCCGCAGTCGAAAGAAAAGAATCCCCCGGCGATAAATTCAAAGTTCGAATGTGGGCATCCAAACGATCCGCCAATTGAACTGTCCGTAATAAAGCTGATTTTTGACTGGGCATATTAAAATAATCCTAGCTTTCGTTGTTGCGAAAAGCAACTTTTTCCATCAGTCTCCAATATTACCACGAATAACCTAAAATGTCAAGAAGTATTTTTTTGCTTCTTGAAAAAATTTTTAAAAAAACTAGAATACTTTGAAATTATCCCTCTTAACTGAACCTTTCACCTCACGGAGAAAATATTGAACTGTCCGTAATAAAGCTGAATTTTGACTGGGCATACTAAAATAATTCTGGTTCTCGTTGTTGCGAAAAGCAACTTTTTCCATCAGTATCCAATATTATCACGAATAACCTAAAATGTCAAGAAGTATTTTTTTGCTTCTTGACAAATTTTAAAAAAAAATTAGAATACTTTGAAATTATCCCCCCTTAACTGAACCTTTCACCTCACGGAGAAAATGATGCAACCGATTATTTATCAAGGAATTATGGAACGTTATAAAAAAGAATTAT
Source organism: Planctomycetaceae bacterium (assembly GCA_031288765.1). Lineage (GTDB taxonomy): Bacteria > Planctomycetota > Planctomycetia > Pirellulales > Thermoguttaceae > WRKP01. The sequence continues at coordinate 1,778 of JAITQV010000200.1, read as the reverse complement.
TGGAAAATGTCGTTCCATTTTGGACGAAACACGCTCCCGATTTTGAGTATGGCGGGTATTTTCACTGCTTTGATCGGGATGGAACTATCATTGACACGAATAAAAGTATGTGGATAGAGGCGAGAGCGATTTGGATGTTTTCGCGACTTTTTAACTCCTCTATCCTTACAAATCAACCGGAACGAACCGAATGGTTGAATTTAGCGAAACTCGGAGCGGATTTTCTCAAAAAGTACGGACGAGATGAGAATGGCGATTTTTATTTCCGACTTTCTAAAGAAGGAAAACCGCTTGTTGCTCCCTACAATATCTTTTCCGACTGTTTTGCTGCCATCGGATTTCTTGAATACGCCAAAGCATCCGGCGATCAGGAATCATTTGATATTGCAAAACAAACGTATCAACGAATTCAAAACCGGAAAAATCAACCCAAAGGAAAATGGGATAAGACAATGCCCGGTACACAACCGTTATTCGGTCTCAGCTTGCCGATGATGAATATCAATGTGAGCGACGTGTTTCAAACCATTGAACCCAATCCGGTTTATGAGGAAATAATTCGTGCGGAAATTAGCGTTATTTTGGATCGGTTTGTGGATCGAAAATATCATGTAATTCGCGAAAACATTGTCCAAACAGGAGGATTTTGTAACGAAACGTATGAAGGTCGGCATATCAATCCGGGGCATGGAATCGAATCGCTTTGGTTTATCATGTCGGTTGCTTCCCGCCGGAAGGACAGTAACATAATTAAACGTTGCCATGAAGCATTACTTGATAATCTTGAATTCGGTTGGGATACAGAGTGTGGCGGTCTCTTTTATTTTATGGATGTACTCGGCAAACCGCATCTTGAACTTTCATGGGATATGAAACTCTGGTGGGTTCATCTCGAATCATTAATTGCAACTCTGATGGGTTTTCAATTAACCGGCGATTCAAAATTATGGGATTGGTTCGTTAAATTAGAGGAATATACATGGAAACATTTTCCCGATTCACAATATGGAGAATGGTTTCCATATCTTACCCGTGACGGTAAAGTAAATAACAATCAAAAAGGTGGAAGATGGAAATGTTTTTTTCACCTTCCAAGGGCTCTTCTAATGATTGCCGAAATGAGTTCGGTTGGAAACAATCCTACTCTAACGAATCTCCACTATTTATAAATTAACGGTCATGTACAAGCGAAAATAGGACACTTTCATGTATAGAAATTATCATTGGTTAGCGGTGGACGGCAAAAATTAGACCAATGAATAAGTGTAGTGTTTGAGGGATTCCAACAATTTTAGTTAAATAATGAGCAAAAAACGCATCAATTACAGTTCGTCGTTCAAGGCGAAGGTGGCGCTTGCGGCGGTTCGCCATGAGAAGACGATGAGTGAATAATATGTTCGGTAATTTCGGGAGTAATGTCCGTAGGAATATTTTAAATTCAAAAAATTAAAGCAAGACCTTTTTTGGACAGTTCGTACAAAAATTTCGTTCCAATCAAGTGAAATGATACGAATTGCAAAACACTAAAATCTTGAAAAATTCTGCGGAAACAATCTCTGAATTTTGGCAATTTCCAATCTTTCTGCAAATATTCCGCGCAATATCCGCGTCTTCCGTGTTTAGAATCCCCGCTAATATTTTTTTGAACACGGAAAACACGAATTGACACGGAAATTCGGATTGCGGCAATAAGTCGGCTTGCGAACAATTCACTATTAACTATTCACGATTGACTTATAAAACGATATCGCCCTTTTTTTCAGGAATGGGTTCGGGGT
>JAITQV010000124.1 GCA_031288765.1 Planctomycetaceae bacterium | reverse complement strand
CGTTTGGAAACGCCTTCGGAATCACTTCAGAAAAAAATCAATTCTATTCGGGATATTGCCAAACTTGATGAGTTAGCAGATTTTGCTTTAACTTGTGTTTCGTTAGATGAATTTGCAACAGCATTAGCAGGAAACAATCGGAATTAAAATTATCATTGAAACCGTCAATTAGTGAACAAATTTAGTTGGGTTTTAAATTTCAAATGTAGATGAAACAATAAATGTAAGGGATTTGACGTGCTTAATAATGCCATGCAAAGTATGATCAATACGTTCGTAGGTCGAAAAGACGAACGCAAAAAATGGGCGGAACTCCTTGTTCATCGGAATACGGACGGTAAGGCGATAGTTGTTGTCGGTAAATACGGGATGGGTAAAACCCGGCTTCTTGATCGGATGGTTGCCGATGCGGAAGAAAATAATTCCTTACAATGTGTTTCTCTGAGATATTCGGTTGCTCCAAGCGAATCGCCCAGTATGGTGATGAAGATGATGCTTGAAGATGCTTTTCAGGCAGCCCGTTATGAGGCAGGTTCACTTAATTATGAAGGCAAACGTTTTCGTCAGTGGAATTTGTTGTATCAGAAGTTAGGTCTTTTTTCAAACAAAAATGAGCCGGATTACCAATTTTTCCATGCTCTCCGGTATGATCACCGTAAAAATATTTTTGAGCAATTTATTCTTCGTCTTCATTTACTTGCTGATGTTCTTCCCGATAACGGGCGGATTTTGATTGTGATTGATCCGGAACAAGACACGCCGGCGGTACGGGTTGAACTTTGGTCGCGAATTGTTCGGGATTTACCGCCGAAGGTTTTCTTTCTTTTTGCGCAACGTTTTAAGGACACATTAGCGGTGAATGAAGAATTTCGTTCCTTAAAAAATGTTTATTTTCTTCCGCCGCTTAATTCTCCCGATTTTTTGCAAGGGCTTTCTGATTTGAAAGATTCGGAAACATTTCAACTTTTGGAAACTTATCAACCGGTTTTGAAAGATAAAGTCTCGGATCGTCGGGAGTTAATTGATCTTTTCCATTGTTACCGTAATCATCCTTATGCTGTCCATGCCGCACTTGATTTATTGCTTTGTAAGAAGGTTGATCATTTGAACCGGCTTCCGCGCGAGCCAATGCCCCAACATATTGCTCCGGCGCAATGGAAACAGATTGTCGAACATCCCTTGGGACACGATGCTGCGCTTCTTTTTGAAGCGTACACAGTTTTGGAAGTTCCGTCTTTGGACGAAATGGTCTGTTGGGTTGCCGACATTTCTCAAAATTCATTTAAAATTTTGTTAACTGATCCGTTTTTACGATCACTTATTCGTGATGAGCCGGACGGTCGTATTATTTACCATCATCATTTGAGTGCTTATATTCGTTCACTTCTTTATACTTCCGATGGTTCTTTGACATTGGAGGCAAAGCGGCTTCATCAACGTGCGATGATTGGTTACGGCGAGTTGATGCGGAGAACACTCAAACCGGACACTCTTGCGACGGTTCGTTTGCCGGAACATTCTTTGGCGGTTGGCGGTGCGGAACTTTTTGCGGAGACATTGGGGCGTTGTGCGGATGCTTTTCTGACGTTGGGTTTTTTCCAGACATTTGGTGCGATGATTGAACGGGCATTATCGTTGGTTTCGCCTCAGTCTGTGGAAGAGTCGGAGTTGTTTTTTCAATTCGGCAGGTTACGTTATCAACAGGGCGATTTGGAAGCCGCCATCCGGTATTATGAACGATCTCTTCAAATTGCAAGACTGATTACAGAACCGGAACGGATTGCGGAAGCGTTGTTTGCTTTGGGAAAAATCTCGCACGAATTACAACACGACGCCGATGCAGAGCGAAATTTACGTGAAGCGATTATTTATTATGAATCGGGACCCGATCAAGCCGGTCTTGTTGAAACACTTCTTTGTCTTGCCAATGTTCTTTGGCGTCAGGGGAAAAAGCAGGAAAGCCAAACGGCGTTTGATGAAGCGGTCAAATCAGTTTCCAAGATTAAAAATTATCGTCAACGTGTTCGGGCGGAAGCGGCGGTTTTTACGGCGCGGGGGCGAATACTTGATGAGTTGGGGGACACGGTGCAGGCTGCCGAGTTGTATTACAAAGCCATTGATTTAACACAAAACATTTATGATCGTGAGGCGGAAGCGGAAATTCATTCGCAGCTTAGTTCGTTGTTTGAGCGTTCCGGTGATTTGAAGACGGCGGAGGAAAATCTTTCTAAGGCGATGGAGATTCACCGTGACATGACGTTGGTGGAGCATTGGGCGGAAGATTGTGTTCGGCTGGCTCAGTTAGCTCAAAAACAGGGCAACACCCAACTCGTTCGTGAACGGCTTCGGCAAGCCCGCCAACTTTTCCGGCAACTCGGAAATACTCTGAAAATTGCCGAGATTGACGCCGAAACGAAAGAAGTCTAAACGTGTTTATTCAATTCTATTCAGCTGTAATTGTTTAGCGAAATGTTTTTAAGATAATCGAGATTTAATCTGTTTACGGATAGAAATCAAGAGGTAGGCGACCTTTCGCCGAAAGGTCGCTTGCCGATAGGCAATCCAAATAACCAACATAATATAAATTCACTGTCGGCTAATGCCGACGCAACGTTTCGCCGAGATATTTTAATCGGCATAGTAGAAACAGCGTAAAGCCTTATAAATTAAGGATTTACGCTGTTTTATTCTTAGGTTATTGTTGTGAAAATCCGGTCAAAATAGGCGTGTTTCGTGCCTAAAAACAAGCACTTAAAAACTCAAACGGACACGGCGGACACGGTTATTGTTGCGATATTTCCTGATAACGTTGCATGAATTGTTCGGCATTGACTGGTTCGGTTTCAATTAAAATGCACCATTTTGTATTATTGTCATCAACAAAAGTGATACGGATATAGTTGATTACAATTGTTTCTACCGTTCCGGCTTCCCCTTTAATTGAAGATTTCGCTACGGCAAGACCAGCACCTAACAAGCCACCACCAATTGCTCCGTCGACCGCAGATTCGACCAGATCACCGGCAACACCAACACGGCGACGTTGCGATTGTCGTTGTATTGAAACTTCCTCTATTTTTGTTTTAACAATTAAAATCGGGTATCCTTTTTTCTGTTCAATGCGGATACCGTTTTCGTGTAGAAATATCTGTACTTTGCCGATTATCAGATTTTCCGGCAATTTAAGATTAAATTCTTTGGGGAGTGTTCCCCAAAACGTAGTTCCTCCGTGTTCACTTAATACAAGTTTTCCGATAATGCCGTCAATATCAATATCAGGTATAGGCGGTTTTTCGGTTAATTTTGTTACAGCAGAACTAAGATTACCGGCAGTTTCGGACAATTTTTTTAACGGATTTGTAAATTCCATAATTTTTGTTTCTCCAATAAAAAGGAAAAATTTTTGGGGTTAAAACTGGACACTTATTTTAATGAAAAAATTCCTCAAAGATAGGTTTTTTTCCTTTTTTTGAAAATTTTTTTGGGAAAAATCTTGTAGGGGTACTTTTCAAATGTAATTCATTGTGCTACAATTCTTAGAAATAACCTGAAAGGAGGTGATTAATATTGACCAAAGAAGACGTAATTCGAGCTCGAATTG
>JAITQV010000046.1 GCA_031288765.1 Planctomycetaceae bacterium | reverse complement strand
GCGTCAATTCTATTGGCATCGCTCTATGTTTTTCTGCACGCCGCATGGTCATTCCGAAACGTCAGTGTTGCCAATGATCCGATTAACAGTCAATTATTCGATAAAATCGTGCGGCGAATGTCCCGTCCTTTGATTTTTGGAATTGTTACTGTTTTTGTTGGGGTTATTTGGTGGTTTGTATTACTTTCGCCCAATGTTCTACTTGTCATGGAACGTTCCGTTCTTCTCAATATTTTATTGACAATTTTCTTTGGGCTTTGCGGTTTGATAACTTTGCTGATTATTTTAGGACCCATTTTGAATCCCCGTTCCGTCAATACCGGTTTTGCCGTATGTCTTTTTATTTTCGGGCTTACGGCTCTGGCTTCCGCGGAATTTATTCGGGAAGCGGTTCGCAAACCGTGGATTGTTGATCAGGTTGTTCTCGGCAATCAGATTTATGCCGGCGAAGTTAATGAACGGCAGGAAACCGGTTTTTTGCGTGCGTCTTACTGGCAACAGCTTCCGGCGGAAAAAGTCCGGCTCGGCGGTATGGTGTTTATGTACCATTGTAACAATTGCCACGCCGCCGAACACGGTTTATCCGCTGTCGGTCCGTTATTGTACGGTGAGAGCAAGGAAAAAATCGCGGAAACCATCAAAAACTTGAACCAGCCGGTTATTTCAATGCCGCCGTGGAGCGGAACCGACGAAGAACTTGACGCTCTTGCCGAATTTCTGCTGACTGTCCGACCCGCAAATTAAAGGTTCCATTTCATGTACATTAAAAGAGTTAAATTCACAAACTTAAAAGGATTCGAAACGTTAGATTTTAACTCTGCACAAAAAATAGGTCTTATTGTTGGCGGCAAAAAAACGATACAAGAAAATTGAAGTGATGGACACATTAAAATCAAACCGTCCTGTTGTTTCGAAATATTACCGTATTAAGTGGTATGTTGATGTTGCCGTAATGATTATTACTCTTCCGGTAATTGGTTCGACAATACTTTTATTTATGTTTTTGACGTGGTTGACTTCGAAGGGACCGGTGATTTACACGCAAATCCGTTGCGGGCAAAACGGCAAAGAATTTAAAATGTACAAAATCCGTTCGATGGTTACGGATGCGGAATCCGGCAGCGGTGCAGTGTGGGCGGGACGCAAAGACCCGCGAATTACTACGGTTGGTCGGATTATGCGGCGGCTGCACATTGATGAACTGCCGCAAATTTACAACGTTTGGCGCGGTGAAATGACCGTAATCGGACCCCGACCGGAACGTCCGGAATTTGTCGAAAAACTCAAAAACGAAATTCCCGGTTACGAATATCGGATGTCGGTATTGCCCGGCATGACGGGTTATGCTCAATTGAATTTGCCGTCGGATTCCGGTTTGGAAGATGTCCGCAAGAAATTGATTCTTGATCTGGAATATATTGAACGGGTTACATTTGGGTTTGACATGCGGATTTTAATGGGAACGGCGTTAAAGTTTGTCCGGTTCAAGTATTTTAACCGTTTACCGCTTAAATGTTGCGGGATTTTCCGAAAGCCGGAAGATTCGCCTTGGGCGGAAAAAATCGGACTTGATTGAATAAAATATGACCATAACGGCATTGACTATAATCTCCGGTTTTCGTATCTGTTCCGTTATTGGTATTAAATTTGACACGATCAAAATAATAATCTTTGTCATTTTGTTATAATTTTTTTGAACCGTTATAATGCCGTAACCAATAACTAATAAGCCATAACGGTAACATAACCGGCAAAGAAAGAAAACCAACCATTAGAAACGTTGTAACCAAAGCTTGGGGATCAGGATCAATAAGTATCCAATACACCGCATAAATAAACCAAATAGTGTAAAGAAAAGTTGCGGCTAGTAAAATTATTTGAGAAATATTTGACTTCGCTTTCCGCACAATAATCATTGAAATAATGAGCGGAAAGGCTGAATGTAAAATCAGAAAAACAAAAAGAACAGCAGATAATATTATTAGCATAAAAAAAACAAAGATACTAATCTTTGATTGCAACGTGAAACTTAACAACATGTATGCTATAAAAGATACGGCTTGTAATAATATAGAGAAACCAATACTCCACATATTTAGTTTTTGTAGATTCATAATTCTTTGTTGATCCGATATCCGGTTTTGTATTTATTCAGGGAGGTTCTAAAAAACCCGGTTTTGAACAAAACAATCTTGTAATTATTCAGCCGAATGTTTTTTTCGCGGGTTTCACGGTTAAAAATAAGTATCTGTTCCGCAGTTTGCTGAAATTCTTACACGGGCAAAAATTTCCGCTGAAATGTTACCTCAAACACGTATCTATTCAGTCAGGTCGGCAACGTTCCGTCGAAACTTTACGGCAAAATATTGTATAACCGGCGGTGAAGTACACAGCGCAACCGCCGGAAGTTTGCTAGCAAAAGGTAGGTAACCCTTCGCCGAACGGTTGCGTCGGCGCCAGCCGACCTTCGTATATGTGGTAAGGGTGAAAACTCTTCGGCGAAAGGTCGCCTAGAACTTCAAGCAATCTACTAATATTTGTGCAAAGTATAATGAAAATCAAAAAGTCAATAGTCATTGAAGTATCTGTATGGATTATTATTGTAGTGCTA
>JAITQV010000730.1 GCA_031288765.1 Planctomycetaceae bacterium | reverse complement strand
GCGGCGGCTTTTTCTTCGGCTTCTTTACGTTCTTTTTCCGCTTTTTCGGCGGCGGCTTTCGCTTCGGCTTCTTTGCGTTCTCGTTCTGCTTTTTCGGCGGCAACGGCTTTTTCTTCGGCTTCTTTGCGTTCTTGTTCCGCTTTTTCAGCGGCAGCGGCTTTTTCTTCGGCTTCTTTGCGTTCTTGTTCCGTTTTTTCAGCGGCGGCGGTTTTTTCTTCGGCGTCTTTACGTTCTTGTTCCGATTTTTCGGCAGCGGCAATTCGTATCTGTTCTTGGGGTTTATGAATAAAATAATCGTATGCATATAAACCAATAGCACAAACAGAAATCAAAATAATCGGAATCAAAATTAGTTTGATCCGAAATGAAATATTCGATTTTCGGCTTAATTTTCGTTTTAATATTTTGGGCTTTTGTATTGGAACACCAACCGATGTCATTTGTAAATCAAAAATATCGCCATTATTTTCAAACTGTTGCGTTTGCGACTGAGCAGGCAGTTCAAGACTGGTTGGTTGGTTCTCTGGTATTGGCAGCGGAACAACTTGTTTCGTTATATTTACAACACCGGTTCGTGCAACCTCAACATATTTTCCAACCGGAAGAGTTGTCGGACGTAAACGAAGATCAAGAACAAGCGTGTTTGGAGTAAGCCGCGCAAAAGCCTCTTCATCAGTTCCTGCTAAAATACATTTAATCTGTACTTTATTCGCTCCCGGCGGTTCCTGTGACTTCATAAAAAATGTACTAAATGTCAACTTCCAACGGATATTCGGCGGCAACAAAGCAAACGATTCCGCCAAAAGCGGCAAGATATTCATTCCGGGTTCGAAAATTAAACTAACCGGATCACCGTTCTCTGCCCGTTCCGCCAGAACACCGCCCCAACCAGCATCGCCGAGAATTTGTTCCCACGCCGTACATTTTTGTGCGGAAACAACCGGATTCGGCAATTTCCGGTCACGCGGTAATTCCTGTGGTTTTTCGTTCCATTGTGTACGAAAAAAAAAAAAAAATTCTGCAACAATAATATTGCCGCCGGACCGCATGAAAGACCGGACAAATCCGATTCCTCAATGATCCAATGATGAGCAATCCGGTTGGTACGACCCGAATAATCGTTACCACAATCAGCAACACGGGATACAATATGCCGGTTTGTTCCGCCTGTTCGTCGGACAACATGCAAAAACGTAACCGGATTCCGGCTATCGCCTGCCGCAAACTGATGCGTGTAACCGCTCAACATACTGACTTCCCGCGCCACATTAGGAGCCATACCGGAAGTCTGCGCTACAATTCCAAATCCCGAATTGCCGTCAAGACATTTAGGCGACGATGTGGAAATCTGTTCTTGAATCATTGTAAATTTAAACAATAAATTGTTGTATAAATAAAAACATCTATTATTGTACGAATTTATTTTTGTTGTATTATTTCTTTTTCAGTACGGGAACACAATATTTTCCAGCCATTACTTGAGCGTGGAAAAACGGGACTTCCGCCCAAATCGGTTTAATATTGGCGGGACGAAACATTAACGGACATTTTCCATCTTTATCCGGTTGCCCAACTTCCGGCGATGTTCCAGTCGCACTCACCGCAATATAAGTTACTTTTTCGACATTCGCTTCCGCCGTACCCACAAGATCGGGAATCAAATTGAGTAATAATGTCCGCAAAATCTGCGAATATTCTTCAACTCGTTTGATATTGTAAATATGAATCGGCATATTTTGAACCGGATTCCAAGGTTGATGATAATGCGGAAATTTCACCAGCTGTAACCATGCGTCTAATTTTGTTAAAACAATAATCAATGGAACTTTGATTTTTTCGTTTGCCGACAAATGAGCGTGAGATTTGATACGTGTGATCATTTCCGTCAATACCGTACTTTGATTCACCTCGCTTTTACGTACATCACCACCCAACGACGGATTCATTTGCGGATCGTGTACCGGTTGTTTACACGCTTGTTTGAAACGTAAATCCTGTGTCGGATCGAAAAGGAATAAAATGGCGTCAGAAGTTGCCAAATGACGTGTTACCGGTTGAGTAACATGATCGGCTCCCGGAAGGAAACTTTCACCGGCATTATCGTACATGCACACCGTTTGTGCAACCCGTTCCGCTTGTTTAGGAAATGGATAACTCGGTAACGGCGAAACCGTAAATGAAAACGGTTGCGCTAATGATGTTAAATGTCCGTCAATAAGCGTATTATTATAAATATCACCCTGAATATCCGTCTTTTCAATAACGACCGGTTGATTCGGATCATTACCGCCCATAAACTGTTTGGTTTCGTATTCCCGAATCCGTTTATTCATTGTCGGATCGGCATCGGTAAAATTCATACAAAAATCCCGTGTCATCGTTTTACGAAGTTGCCAAACCATTGACGCAAAAAAGTACGATTTTCCCGAAGCCGGTGCGCCCGCAATGGAAATGAAAAAAACGGGCATGTGCAATAACGGGCGCGGAATTTGGAGATGGCAGTTCGGACACGCCAATTTGTAACACTTAATCCCGTGCGAATCCAACGCCGCACCGTCAAGATTAAACCGGTAGGGCAAAAACCGCAACTGCTCAATATCACCAAGTTTCGAATCGCCAAGAAGATCAGGAGATTCACTGATGAACAAAATTTGATCGGTTGGAAATTCGTACCAACAATGCGGACATGAAATCTGTGGTTTGATTTTCATGCGGCTATGATTAGAAACAGGAATTGACATGAATTGAATAAATAGTTAGTAATGAATAGTTACACAAATAAATTAAATATGTCACGGCAGAAACAATCCGGTTACAGATTCAATAGTTTCATAATTTACACCAAAAAGATCAAATCACAATCAGGGGGTTGTCGAATTTTACCGGAATTTTAAAAGGAGTCCGATTTTTTCCCGATTTTTTTAAAATTTTCTTTTACTGAGGTTATTTTGTTCGGAAAAATTAGGTTGAGAATAAGGTTTTTTGCCGAAATTCTTACACGGTTAAAAATTTCCGCTGAAATATTACGAAAAGCATGAAGTCGGTATTTTTACATTTTTTGATCTTTGCACACGCAAATTTCAAATCAAAATAGACAGATACTTTCGGGCAATCTAATATTTTATATTCTTTTGATTTATGACGTAAATTATTATCAGGAAAAATGATAACCCCTAATTGACATTGTTAGGCTTTGTTATATTATTGATAGAGTTATTTGCAGGTTGTTCGGCAAGTTACAAAATCCATAGCCGCCGTAATACGAAATGCCCACAACAAATCTTGCAGACAACACAACCTTGTGAATTGTTGATCGTAAAATAGATGAACGGTAGCCATAGGGCAAAACATTGTTTACCTGATGTTGGCGGGCTTTTAACAAAAATTTCACGGCAATATTATAAAAATTATTTAACCGGAAAAATAGAACAATGAATTTATTCCCTTTTATATTGACGGCGTTTTTTTTTATTGTGATGTTAGTGGTTGCGGGTTGGGGGTTACGGCGGACGTCGGATGTCCACGATTTTTTTCTCGGAGGCCGCACACTCGGCGCGTGGTTATTGGCGTTCTCTTACGGAACCGCTTATTTCAGTGCGGTGATCTTTGTCGGTTTTGCGGGCAAGTTCGGTTGGCAATTCGGGTTGAACGCGCTTTGGGTGGGTATTGGAAACGCTGTTATCGGATCGGGCTTGGCTTGGCTGGTTCTCGGTCAACGGACACGAAGAATGACTCACAACCTCAAAGTTCAAACAATGCCCGAATTTTTCGCTGCCCGCTACGAAACAAACGGTATGAAAATTATTACCGCATTGATTATCTTTATTTTTCTCGCTCCGTATTCCGCTTCCGTATTCACCGGTTTGAGCTACTTAATCGAAATTGTCTTTGAACGAAAAGTAAGTTTTACGGCGGTTCTGACCGTGATTTCCGTGATTTCGTTTCTCTATATTACATGCGGCGGGTACAAGGCAATCGCCCGAATCGATTTTATTCAGGGAATTATTATGCTCGGCGGTTCGCTGCTGATGGTGTATGTGATTGCCAAAAATTACGGCGGAATTTTAACCGCATCCGCCGAACTTTCCGAAAAATTCGGACAACGAATCGCCTCCGGTGAAATCAAACCGCCGCCGTGGTTTGTTTTACCGTCGGTGGTGTTTATGACATCGCTGGGAGTTTGGGGACTTCCGCAAATGGTACATAAATATTACGCCATCCGCGATGAAAACGAAATCAAACGCGGCGCACTTATCACAACAGTTTTTGCGTTAATTATCGGCTGCGCCGCTTATTTCACCGGATCCATGACGCATCTGATGGAACCGGACAAAATTCCGCGCACCCTCGCAGGCGGTATCAACTTTGATCAATTGGTTCCCGATTTGGCGGCGTCGCATTTACCGGCGGTCTTGCTGGCAATTATTTTGCTGCTCGTTTTGTCGGCATCGCTTTCGACGTTGAGTTCGCTGGTTCTCGTGTCCGCTTCGGCAATAACTATCGATTTGTACAAAGGTTATCTCAACCCCAAAACTTCAAACCGGTCGGAACTTTTGTTAATCCGGTTATTTTGCGGGATATTTATTTTAATGTCGTATTTAATTGCGTTGTTCAAACCGGCATGGATTGTATCGTTGATGTCGATTTCGTGGGGGGCGGTGGCAGGATCATTTCTCGCTCCCTACCTCTACGGCTTGTTCTGGAAACGAACAACAAAGTTGGGCGCTTACGCCGGAATGTGGACGGGATTATTGGTTTCCAACGGATTGTATTGGTATTGGTTTTTTACGGAAAGTCCTGCCGATGCCGGTGCAAGAGCGCCGCTTGCCGCTTCTATTGCAATGGTTGTCCCGTTAATTGTTGTGCCGGCGGTCAGCATGATTACCCCGCCCCCAAAAAACGAAACCATAAAAATCGCCTTCAAATAATACGGATATTCAATAAAATATCGGATATTACCGCCGGAAATTCTTTCACGGACGGTATCAAAACAAAAACATTATAGATTACCCTCGTTGATTTTGATTCGATATTGTCTATCGGCAAGTGGCGTTTCGGCGAAACGCCGCCTACCTTTTGATTTCTATCTGTAAACAAATTAAATCTCGGTTACTTACAAACTTTCCGCTGAAATATTACAGAACTGCCAAAAAGAAAATGAACCTCCGCATTGACTTATCTGTTCCGGTTACGGTATAATCTGTCCCGTTCACGTGTTTGCCCGAAATTATTCGGGCGGGTTGTTCACGGAATTGTCCGTTTTGCTGTTTCTTTTACCACAGGTAATTTTATGAGTTTGTTTGAAACCTATATCTCGTCAAAAAAAGAATATTTCGAATCAAAATGGTTTGAAATTTTGCGTATTCCCAGTATCAGTGCCATTGAAGAATATAAGCCGGAAATCTTGCGGGCAGCTGGCTGGTTCCATAACCGTTTTCGCGAAATCGGTTTGCAATCGGAATTAATTGAAACGGTCGGCTATCCTCTGGTTTACGCGGAAACTCCGGCGGTTGCCAATGCTCCGGTCGTTTTGGTGTATGGTCATTACGACGTCCAACCCCCTGACCCGTTAAACCTCTGGAACTCGCCGCCGTTTGAACCCGCAATCCGCAACGGTAATGTTTACGCCCGCGGTGCAACCGACGACAAAGGACAACTCTTAACCCACGTCTTTGCCGTTGAGTCGTTGATCAAGTCCGGCGAAAAACTGCCGTTCCAAATTAAATTTATCGTCGAAGGCGAAGAAGAATACGGCGGGAAAGGAATCGATCATTTTCTTCATTCCAACGAAGGAAAAAAGAAATTAGCCTGTGATTGTGTTTTGGTCAGCGATACAAGTATGTTCGCTCCAAAACAACCGACAATTACTTACGGATTGCGGGGAATCATCGCCTTTGAACTCTTCCTGACAGGACCCAACCGTGATTTACACAGCGGTGTTTTCGGCGGTTCGGTCTTCAATCCGGCAATCGCCTTGACAAAAATTCTGTCGCAATTTATCAACGAAAAAGGAATTGTTCAAATTCCCGGATTTTACGACGACGTCATTTCGCTCACAGAAAGAGAACGGACTCAATTTGCCAATCTTGATTTTGACGACAACTCTTTTTTTGAAAAAATCGGTTTATCGCAAGGGTTCGGCGAAACCGGCTTTTCAACAAATGAACGCCGCTGGACTCGTCCGACTTTTGATATTAACGGTTTGACATCGGGCTATCAGGGCGAAGGTTCTAAAACAATCATTCCAAGCAAAGCCTCCGCAAAATTTACATGCCGCCTGGTTCCGAATCAAAACCCCAATACAATCGCCAACGCCGTACAAGAATTTATCGCGTTACGGATTCCGCCGGGAATTACGTGGGAACTTGTTGTTCAACACGGCGCGCCGGGTATGCGGTTAGACCTTGAGACCAGCAAGTTTGTACCGCCAATGTCAAAGGCTCTCGAAAAAACTTTTTCGTGTTCGCCGGTCTTCACACGGGAAGGCGGTTCGATTCCGATTGTTGCCGAATTTCACAACGTTTTAGACGCGGAAGTTCTGCTTGTCGGCTGGGGACAAGACGACGACGCATTACATTCGCCGAATGAAAAATTTTCGCTGGCAAGTTTTCACGCCGGTATTTTGGCGTCCGCGCGATTCTTCGCCGAACTCGCAAAACAATAATTAAGATACAACCGGTTTTAAATCAATCATTCGACTCACCAATCACCCCGTGCCGCAAGATCTTTAACCAATTGTTGTTCGGAAATAAATTGAAAAGAATCAAACCCGAACTCTTTGGCTCCGACAACATTCGGTTCAAGATCGTCAATAAACAAAATCTCACTCGGTTTAATATCGGGAATATTCCGCCGGACTGTTTCCAACGCCGTTTCGTAAATTTTCCGGTTCGGCTTCATCGCACCCACCCGATAACTAAGAACATGATTTTCAGGAATATTTTGCAACAAGAACGGATACTTTCCAATACAATGATTCCAATGCCCCGGTCCGGTATTGGAAAGAATACCGCGAGGAAAATTTATCGCAACAAGTTTGGCAAGAAACGGCTGCATCTCTTCAACCACGTCAAAAATATCATTTAATGCGTTTGCCAATTGCAATGGTTCGGGACGTTTTCCGATTGTATCGCAAAACGATTCGTAAAACTCTTGTTCCGAAATTTTACCGCATTCGAGTTTTTGTTCCATTCCGTTGCTAAAAACAGCGCGAAGAATTTCGTTTTCCGTGCAGCCGGTCAACTCCGCTCCTTGACGCGCTAACCGCGGAACACTAAACCATAATAAAACATTGCCCAAATCAAAAAAAATAAAACGGATATTCATTAGATATTTATTTTTTCTATCCTAAATTTTTTGTAATACTTCAACGAGAATCTTCCCGATTATTTTCAGTCCGCAGAGGACACAGATTTTTGCAAGGAAACGATTACCATACGTTTGGGCAAATTCCGATGAAGTATTGATGAAATATTACTGAAAATCTATATCTGTGAAAATTCGCGTAACTTGCGGACTGAAAATCTGCGTCCTCTGCGGACTTCTCTCCTATGTTCTCAGCGTTTAATAAAATAGACAATTACAAATTCCTTAAAGATTGGGGCGTTCGGTCAATGCACAAGCGAAATCGAATTGGGCGGAAATTTTACCGTTAAGTGTAACTTTTGCCCGCAGAAAATAAACACCGGTCATTTTTTCACGGAATTTTACTTCCATCATAATTGTATCACCGGGTTGAACCATTTGCTTAAACCGGACTTCGCCCATTTTCGCAACAACCGGCACTCTCCCGCCGATTTCTTCATCCTTAAAAATCCGTGTCAACAAAATTGCGCCGGCTTGCAACGCCGCTTCGCATTGCAAAACCCCCGGCACAACCGGAAATCCCGGATAATGACCCTTAAAGAAAAATTCGTTGTCGGTAAATGTTTTTTTACAAAGAATCCGTTTATCGTCACACTCGACAATTTCATCAACAAAGAGAAACGGTTCCCGATGCGGAATCGCAGAGTAAACTTCTTGTAACTTGTCCATAAATTGTATAACAAATTGTATAGAAAACGGTTGAGATTTTCTGTTTGATAAATGATGCTGTGGAACGGAATATTTATTTTTACGCTCCGAATTTTCCCAGTCGTCCTGCGTGAGCCATGGCGAGGGGCATTAGGTACATTGCCTCAAACTGTCCAAGTCCGCCGTACACGGCATCGCGTTCGCCGTAATGTTCTGTTGCGTCCGTCCGCGCCAAATCGGAAACAATCAGTGTCGGAACCGGATGGAAACTGTGTGATGCCATTTTTGCCGGTGTACTGTGATCGCCGGTTACAATCAGGCACGCCGGTTTCAATGCGGAAATTCGCGGAACAACTTTGTCCAGTTCTTCAATCATTTTCACTTTTTCGTCGAAATTACCGTCTTCGCCGCGGCTGTCGGTATATTTAAAATGAACGAAAAAGAAATCGTAATCTTGCCATGCTTTTTCCAATGTTTCGATTTCTCCGATCAATGTTGTTGGTTTACCGACGAGTTCCATTCCGGCAAAACTGGCAAGACCTTTGTACATCGGATAAACAGCAATACACGCCGCTTTAAGACCGTAAATCTCTTGATAACTCGGCATGTGGGGCTTTTTGGCAAACCCGCGAAGTGTAAGACAATTAGCTTTGGGTTCATCGGCGAGAATTTTTTTTGCCTGAGTGAAAAATTCTTTTGCGATTTCGGCGGTTTTTTTACTGCTGTCGTTATGCCATACCGGATCAAGCGGCGGTACACCGGTGCGTTGCGGGTCGGTATCGGCAACCGAATCACCCAACCCTTCACCGCGAATCACAAGAACAAAACGATGTTCTTTAACGGGTTCTACAAACAGTTCGACGCCGGAAATTTTAATAGCGCGAAGTTTAGCGACGACTTTAGCGCTTTCGTCGCTGGGAATGCGACCTGCGCGGCGGTCTGAAATATTTCCGGCGGCGTCAATAGTACAGAAATTACCGCGAATTGCCACATCGTTTTCCGTCATGGCGAAACCGATTCCGGCGGCTTCCAATGCGCCGCGACCGATAATATATTTGAGCGGGTCATATCCGAACAAGCCCAAATGTCCGGGTCCGCTGCCCGGTGTGATTCCCGGTTTAATTGGAATTGAAAGTCCCTGAACACCAATTTTTGCCAAAGCATCAAGATTGGGTGTTTTAGCCGTTTCCAACTCGGTGAGTCCGCCCGGTTGCAACGGTAAACCGCCGATACCGTCGGAAACCAACAAAACAATTTTTCCTTCTCCTGACTCCCGTAAATTTACCATCAGATCATGAATATCCATAGCAACTTCCTTTGAATTTTGTAAACAAACACACAAAAAAACAAACACGAATATCGGTATTATATCAGTTAGCGCTCCAATCGAAAAGGGACGCTCAATAGTGAATAGTGGAGGAAGCAAGCGGAGTTAATACGTTGCGGCAATCCGATTTCCGTAGGAAATCCCTATCAATAGAAAATCAATGCAACAAATCAATAAACCTCTGTAGGAGATTCCTATAAATAAAAAATCTTGGTGATATTTTTTAAATTCCGGTAAAATTCAATGAGCCCCCGATTGTATGCCGATTGATCTTTGGTATAGTTTACGTTTGTTGAATTTGCAACCGGATTGTTTTTGCCAAGCGTTTTTTGGTGAACGGTTGCAGGGAAATTCAATA
>JAITQV010000639.1 GCA_031288765.1 Planctomycetaceae bacterium | reverse complement strand
GAACAGTTAGGAACAGTTGTTATTGAAATTCCCGTCAAAAAATAGGCTTGGCGAAATTCGACCGAATTTTGCGCCGTTGGGACTCCGTGGGCAGAAATTCAACCGAATTTTTCAACTTTGGGACTCCGGGAACAGAAATTCCGCTCGTTCCGTTGCCCATTTTGCGATTTACAATCCCAAAGGTAGGCAACCCTTCGCCGAAGGGCTTTCACCCATGGTTGCGTCGGCGTCAGCCGACAATGAATTTTTGTCATGTTGGTTATTTGGATTGCCTATCGGCAAGCAATCGCTCGGCGAGCGATTGCCTACCTCTTGATTGCCGAATTTTTAGGTTGTTTTTGTTTTTGAGTAGGAAATCAAAAGGTAGGCGATGTTTCGCCGACTGGGAATAAATTTACCGCAAATTTAGGCAATCCCATGGCAAAGGGGCATGAATCCGCGGCAAAGGGGCGTAAATCCATGATGACGGGGCGTAAATCCGCGGTAAACGAGAGCGAAATTAGTTAATAGTGTCGCAAGCGAATTTCCTACCGCAACACAATAATTCCGCTTGCGTCCTCCACTATCAACTATTAACTATCAACTATTAACTATTAACTAAAACGCCGTCTGCCTTTTGATTATTTACCCTATTGGTTATTTTCTTTTTTTCTATATATATATATTTTTTTTTTTCCGCTTCCCGTATTTGCTTCGGCGTTACAATTTCCAAACAAGGTATGGAAAACCTGTTAAAATTTGATACAATACCCGAAATAATTAAAATTCCCGCCGTACACCCCAACAACCTTCAATTAATATGGGTATTCGTTTTTTTTGTCCAAACGGGCATAAATTAAATGTTAAAGAACATTTGGCAGGTAAAGCAGGGTTTTGCCCGGAATGCGGAGCAAGGCTTATTATTCCCATGCAAAGTACCCGAAAAAGCAGCAAGGAACTCAGTGAACCCCAAACCGCCCCCAATACCAAACCGGCTTCTCCGGTAATATCCCCACAACCCGAACCATCGGAATTATCCGCCGAAAAAATTCCAAAATCCGAAAAAATTACCAATCCGATCTTGCAAGATCAAACCGTAGTCTGGTATGTTCAAGTTCCGGGCGGTCAACAATACGGTCCGGTTACCGGACAAATGATCCATTCCTGGATTCAGGAACACCGCATCGAACCGGCAATGTTGGTTTGGCGTGAAGGTTGGGAAAATTGGCTGGAAGCAAAAAATGTCTTCACCGAATTAGAAAATCCCTCCTATTAATTTAGAAAATCCCTCCTATTAATATTGTGCAACTTCACTGTTTTCCAATACCGAACCGGACTTTTTATTCAACTTATTCGATTGTTTATGTTTTAACAACTTTTTTTACTGGGGATAATGTGTCAAATGATAGCGGAAAAAATTCTTCGTTCTTTATCGAAAGCCGAAAATACCGATGTGTTCCACATTAATTGCGACGGTATTTTTACTTTTTACAACGGCACCGTTCTTCTTCATTTTTTAGACCGGACGGAATTACCGGTTGGCACGTCGTTTTTTGAAACGTTCCAACAGATTCACGGAATTTCAGCAACAGCAAAACAAGCCTTGCTCGGCGAAACCGCCGTTACTTCGGAATGGTACCGCGGTCATTTTATCGAATTACGGATGTTTCCCGAACAAACAGACAACGGCGTCATTGAAGGGGCGTTTGGAATTGTTTTTGATAAAACCGCCGCTGCCCAAATTCTCAATACGCAGGAAAATCAATCGCTGCTTGAAACCGCATTTGAGAGTATTCAGGACGGAATTTTGGTGGTGAACGAAAATCTGGAAGTCCGCCGCGTGAACAAAGTAATCCGCAACTGGCTGCCGGAACTTGTTCCCAATAAATATACCTGTTACGAAACCATCGTCGGAACCTCCGAACCGTGCAGTTTTTGTCCTTGTTTGAAAACATTCGCCACCGGCGAATCGCATAGATGTCTTTATCACAACCCGCGGTATGATCGGTGGTATGAACTGACAACTTATCCGATTTTCGATCCGGTTACGGGGAAACCGGTGTTTGTACTCGAATATGTTCGCGATGTTGACGAACAGCACCGCCGCGAAGAAACCTTGAATCATCAGAAAAAACTGCTTAACGCGATTCTTGACGCTTCTTTGGACGGAATTTTGGCGTTGACCGACGGCATCGAAAAACCGTTTGCGAACACAAGATATTCGGAATTTTTCAACGGTTGGGAAAAGTTGCGGTTTAACGAACCGATTGAAGTTGTCCGAAAATTTTATAGTGAAACGCTTTTGGATGTTGATGTTTTGCTGGAGGCAATCGGCGATGTACGGCAAAACCGCCGCCCGCGCGAAGTCGTTTTACATACGAGGGACGGGCGGGTTTGTTTAATTCGGGGGCGGACTGCGGAAACGGGGCTTGGTAAAACCGGAATTACGGAAATCTGGACGTATCGGGATATTACCGACCAAGTCCGGTTTGAGCAAACGCTTCGGATTATGCAGACAATGATCGACAACATTTCGATTCCGGTTTGCCGCATTGCCGAATCGGGGCAGATTGTTTATGTAAACGATTCGCTGGTGCAATCTCTTGGTTATGAGAGCGGCGAACAGATTGTCGGTCGTCCTATTTGGGAAATCAATACTTTATGTTCGGAGCAGGGTTGGTCGAAATACTGGGCGCAGCTGCTCGAAACGAAATCGACCAAACTGAGCGGGCGGATTCGCCGTAAAGACGGAACGGAATATCCGGCGGAAATGTTTCGCGATTTGATTGAACAGGACGGCAAGAATTATATTGTTTCGTGTGTTCATGATTTAACCGAGCAAATGCTTCGGATTGAGGCGGAAAAGGCGTCCGGTGAAAAGAGCAAGTTTCTTGCTCACATGTCGCATGAAATACGGACACCGCTTAACGGCGTGATAGGGATGTGCGATCTTTTGCTGGGAACGGAGCTCACTCCCAAACAACGCGAGTACGCCCAGATGGCTCATTCGTCCGGCAAACATCTTTTGTCGCTAATCAGCGATATTCTTGATTTTTCCAAGATTGAGGCGGGCAAGTTGGAGATTGAAACATACGAATTTGATTTAATGGAGTTGATAGATTCGGTGTTTGGTATTCTTGCTCCGACGGCGTTTAGCAAACGGCTTGAATTATGTGAGGTTTTCCGTGCGAAGATTCCGCAACGGGTTTTGGGCGATGCAAGCCGTGTGCGTCAGATTCTGGTCAATTTTATCGGCAATGCGATTAAGTTTACTTCAAAGGGCGGTATCCGGCTTGTTATTAACGTGGTGGACGTTTGTGATTTGCATACTTCGGTACGGCAGCGAATCCGGTTTGACGTGATTGATTCGGGAATCGGCGTCCCGAAATCTCAGATTGGTCGTTTGTTTACTTCATTTTCGCAAATTGATTCGTCGTATGCGCGTCGTTTTGGCGGAACGGGTCTTGGTCTGGCGATTTCGAAGGAGTTGATACATCTTATGGACGGGACGGTTGGGCTTGAAAGTATTGAGGGCGAGGGTTCCGATTTCTGGTTTGAAATTCCTTTTCCTGTGGCGGAAACGCCGGAAAAAGAACAGCAAATCAATTTACCGTTTGGGCATTCTCTTTTTTCGGAGGTTTTGGTGTTTGTTGTTACCGGCAACGCCGTTTTGCTCAATGCGTTAACTTTACAATTACAATCGTGGGGGATGACGGTTTCTGCATTTTCCGGTATTCGGTCGGCGAGGGAAGCATTTGATTCGGGATTTCCGCCGCGTATTATATTGACGGACTATGCTCTTTTTGAATTACCGGAGTCGGTTGCGGAGGGGCAATTGTTGTGTGAGGCGGTCAAGGCTTCTCCGCAGCAAGATCAAACAACAGCTGCAACGGCAACAAGAATAATATTGCTTGTTCCGATTGGGGAATCGTTGGAGGTTTCTGATCCGGTTTATTCTTTTGCCGACTTATTTCTTACGAAGCCGGTTTTATCTTCTGTTCTTGCGGAGACGTTTTTAGCGGTGTTGAGCGGAGCCGAAACGGAGCAGCGTTTTCACGACAAACAGTTGGTGCAATTGGAGCAACCGCAGTATAAGGAAAAGGAATGGTTGGCGTCAACGCAGTTGGTGCTTGTAGCGGAGGACAATCGGGTTAATCAGATGGTGATTGCGGAGATGTTGGGCAGGGCGCATTACCAATATGAAATAACCGGCAATGGGATTGAGGCGTGTGAAGCGGTGAAGAGGGCGAGTTTTGATGTTATATTGATGGATTGTCAGATGCCGGAGCGGGACGGGATGGAGGCGACTCGGGTGATTCGGAAGATGGAAGAGGGCAAAGCGGAATCCAAACCGGCGCACAACGGGCGGATTCCGATTATTGCATTGACGGCGAATGCTACGAAGGGTGATGAAGAAGAATGTTTGAAAGCCGGGATGGACGCATTTTGCAGCAAACCGATTGAGGCGGAAAAATTGTTTACGATGATAGAGTATTGGATTTCATTAAAGATGACTCATAAGAAATGAGCAATTTTTCAGTGGAATTTTGGGGGTATGCAGTTTATTTTATATTTATTTGGTCGGGTCGGCAAACATTCGCCAATCTTATGATTAACAATTCAAAAGGTAGGCAATCGTTGGGTGAAAGCCCTTCGCCGAACGATTGCGTCGGCGTCAGCCGACAGTGAATTTGTACAATGTTGGTTGTTTCGATTGCCTATCGGCAAGCGACCGTGGGTGAAAACCCTACGGCGAAAGGCTTTCACCTACGGTCGCCTACCTATTAATTTCCTACCCAAAAACAAAAACACCCGAAAAATTCGGTAATCAAGAGGTCGGCAAATGTTTTCTTCAAAGTCCCGCAAGGGACGAGATATGCATAACCGGCGGTGAAGCGAAGCGCAACCGCCGGAAAACCGCCTCCCAACTCCCCAAAGTCCCACAGGGACGAGATTATGGTTGTGTTGGTTTTGTGTTGGTTGATAATCTCGCCCCGTGCGGGGCTTATGTTTTTTGGAAGGCGTGATCCGGCGGTTGCGCTTCGCTCCACCTACGGTTAT
>JAITQV010000632.1 GCA_031288765.1 Planctomycetaceae bacterium | reverse complement strand
ACTTCTCCATTGGGCAGAGTGGAACCTGCATTATCCAATACATCTCCTGTTTCTTTATGTAAAATTTCAGTCGTGTAGGTTCTGACGTGCCAACTTTTTATTGTCTGCCGATTATTGAGAGTCTGTTTTTCCACTTGTTCAATATCTTCCAACGTGTAACCGAAAGAATCGGAACAAAAACAAACGCATAAATTCAAAATAAGCAGAATAAAAAATACTAAAAATCGCATGACTTTTAAAGGATTAAGAGAAAACAAACAACTCTGATACCTTGCCAAAGTAATCTACAATGACAAAGTATCAAAATAAAATTAAAACACTGGACGAATTAATCCTCACTCTTGAGGAACATCCTCACCGGTTGAACAATATTTTGCTTTGTAGAGAACTATGTTGTTGGGATAGGTAAAGGTGGACTTATCTAATGCACAATGGTCTTCCCTCCATTTACAAGTATAATAAGTTCTACATTTAACTGTTGTGTTATCTACATCGGTACTTGTAAATGTCTCTGATGAAGAGTTACTAATTGAGCTAACAGGAATGTCTTTTACTACCACATCTTGTGCAGACTTTACACACTCCTCTTGGGAAGTGTTTTGGGTAGAAGAACAAGGTCGTGCCACAAAACCAGGAGGATCACCAGGAGCATGTGCGCTACATGAGACATATCCTGGTACTGTTTTGGGGCATGGATCGACGAAGTTTGCAACGACGATGCACACTTCAAACAGGAAAGTGGCGAGAGCAACAAAGGTTAGGATGGTTAGGAAAGTTTTCATAGCTAAGTTCCTTTCATAAAAGGGATTAATTATCTTGGTTATACGACTTGATAACCAAGGGAAATTTGTAATGGGGTTCTTCCGGTAAATCTGTATAGATTTCCAAGATTGTGCGATAATTGTAGGATAAATCAACCCACTGATCCGGCACAAACAAAACGGATATTTCCGTCGGACTAATGATTTCCTTATGAATGTAAGGTGCCGCACAGTAAATATCCGTAATCCGAATCACCGGTGCACCTTCGCGGGAAACCAAACGAATCGTTTGAGGTTGAACTTGTTGCTGATCAAAAACAACTTCATGAGGCGTAAAATCATATTGAGGTTGAACATTGCCTTTCCAAAATAGTTGAAGACATTCGGAAGGTGTTTTGTCTCCGACTGTGTAGAAAACGATGAGATTAGCAGAATGTTCACCTCGGATTCCTAACGTATTCCACTGAAAATCAATTTTTCCACTTTGCGAAGGCGGAATAAGATCATGGGACAATTTTATTTCGGTACAACTACAAGATTTGGAAATTTCAAATATCTTGATCGGTTGATCCGTTTGGTTGTAAAGTTGAAAGGTACTATTGTGCTTTCCTTGTTTAATGTCGCCAAGATCAAGAGGATTATTGTTCGTCGTTAATCCCTGAGATGCGGGGGGCAAAGATTCCCATGTCGTTTTAAGGATTTTGGGAGAAGATATTAACGATGTGTGTTTTTTCTGCTCCAACGCAGAACAAAACAACAGTACACAAGCCGCAAAACTGGTCAAAAAGGCAAAAATTAAAAGAAATAAACGATTATGCCGCATAAAAAACTCCCCGCTAAAAAATCTTCAAACAAAGAGTAATTTAGATTTTAACAAAATTGAATTGATCGTCAAGGTGTCATTTGGGATGTTTTCCAATTTACGGGGAAAAGATATTTGGTGTTGTGCAGCGAAAGGAGATAAAACGAACTTTTAATTGTTTGAGACCGAACGGATTAGGCGTTTCATTTGCTCAACCGCTTTCGGAATACCGTATAGAAATGCACGGCAAATAATACTGTGACCAATGTTTAACTCCCGCATGTTCGGAATTTCGGCAATCGGCAACACGTTGTTGTACGCCAAACCGTGACCGGCGTGAAGACGAAGCCCTGCATCAACAATCATTTTACCGGCATTGCGGATTCGGGTTAATTCGGTATTTTGGTCATGTTCGTTTCTTGTTGAGGCGTAACAACCCGTGTGAATTTCAATGGCATTACAACCGGTTTCGATAGCCGCTTCGATCTGTTTCAAATCGGGATCAAGAAACAAACTGACAACAATATTCCGGTCTTGAAGACGCCGGACAATTTTCCGAATACTGTCTTTTTGACCGGTAACATCAAGACCGCCTTCCGTAGTTATTTCTTCGCGTCGTTCGGGGACGAGGGTTGCCTGATCGGGAACGGTTTTGCAGGCGATTTCCACAATTTCTTCGACACAAGCCATTTCGAGATTTAATTTAGTAAAGACGGTTTCACGGAGAAGGGCAACATCACGATCACTGATATGGCGGCGGTCTTCACGAAGATGTACCGTAATTCCGTCGGCTCCGCCGGCTTCCGCCATTGCCGCAGCCCAAATCGGGTCTGGTTCCATTTCCCGGCGTGCCTGCCGAACCGTCGCAACATGATCAATATTAACACCAAGTTCTATCATAATTACTACACTTTGAGCAAAAACAAATTTGTAAATTGCCGCCGTTAAACGGCAATTCCCGATTTCCTAACAGCAAACACCAATACGAGGCAGGTGAAAACAGCGGGCGGCAACACTTCGGCGAAAGGTTTTTACCCGCCATCGCCTATCTTTGGGTGACCGTCGGAAAATAAAATTTTCAAGTGCCGTAAGTATATCTGATTTTTTTCATAAAGGAAGGAAGTGAGACGGGCGAATTTAAATTTTCCAATTATCTCTTATTTTTTGGGGAAATAATAAAATCCACAGATAAAACGGTTTATCCTGTTTGTACCGTTTTGTGCGGCGCATTTGCCCCCACGCGTGATGCGTTTACCTCTCTGAGCGGTGTATCTATCTTAAAAATTAAACGGTTCATATTTTAAGGTATTCGGTTTAGTCAGCGGAAAAAAAGGGGAAGTGTTTTTAATTGTATCTATTCCGTTCTTTGTCAAACTATGATGCCGAACAAACCTTATTTTCAACCTAATTTTCTTACGAAACAACCTTATAACTAATAGTTTATAGTGAATAGTTGATAGTGGATGACGCAAGCGGAAGTTCCTAACACAATGACTCCATTGGGGTCGAATCTCCTCTCTATTTTAGAGTTTTTCGATGTCGGCGATGGAAAGTCCGGTTATTTCAGCGATGGTTTCGTGATCAATACCACGTTGTTTAAGTTTCCGGGCAATTTCGGTTTTTTCTTCGGCTTTGCCTTCCTTCAAACCTTTGGCTTCGCCGAGTTCCATTCCTTCCTTCAAACCTTCGGCTTTGCCTTCGGTTTTACCTGCATCAAAACCTTTGGCTTCGCCTTCGGTACGTGCTGTTTCAAGAACATTTTTGTTATCGCGGTATGCTTTGAGGTTATTCTGATAGGCTTCCTGAAGTGCC
>JAITQV010000453.1 GCA_031288765.1 Planctomycetaceae bacterium | reverse complement strand
GATATAATTATCCATTTCGCATGGCAAATCCATTGGAGGTATTGAACGATGAATAGTTCATTAGAAAATGCATTGAAAGAGACATGGGAAAAGAAAGAAAAATTTTATGAAGACACCAGAGGCCTAACGATGATTGAAATTCTCGAAAAGATTGAAGGAAAAAAATTTAATTTAAAAAATAAAGATAAAAATATTTTAGAAACGGTTGAAGAAAATAAATAAAGTACGGGGCACTGCACATAACAGGTCTGTTTACGCTTCGCTCTCTTCGGTTGCTCGGTCTCTGGAACGTTATGCGACATTGGGCAAAAAATGTTTAGAAAAGTAAACAGAAACATGGCGGACAAAATAAAAAGAACCGGATAAAATCCAAATATGATAGAGATCAATATTCCAATAAAGTATCGAAAAGATATTGAAATTGCTACAAATTTACTCAAAAAAGAAGGGTGCGAAGCAATTTTTTTGTTCGGATCTCTGGTTACAGGGAAAACACATGATGATTCTGATATAGATATTGGTATAAAGGGACTGCCGCCGAAGAAATTTATCAGAACATATTCAATACTAAATGACAAGTTGCTAAATAGAATTGACCTTGTTGATTTTGATATAAATAATACATTTTTTGAACTTTTGAATTCACTGGGAGAGGTAAAGAAAATTGGATGAAAATATAAAACAGAAAATATTATTTGAAATATCTCAAATTGACGAAGTAATAAATAGCACTAAACCGCTTCGTGATCTGTGTAAAATCAAAGAGCCGGATATAATTGAAAGATCGGCAGTAGCATTATTATTGCAATCATTTTATAACGGTATAGAGAATATTCTTATAATAATTGTAAAATATTTCGATGCAAAATTGCCCAATGGCAGTAAATGGCATAAAAAATTATTGGAAAAGGCATTCGAGGAATCAAAAGGACATAAGCAAATATTTCGAAACGAGATAAAGATAATTTTAAATGACTATATGAGCATGAGACATTTTATAAGACATACGTATGGATTCAGACTTGATTGGGAACAAATGCAAGAACTAACAAATGAAATAGATAATATTTGGGTCATAGTAAAAGAAGATTTAAATGAATTCATAGACAATAATTCATAAGCGCCCGACTTCGTCCTAACAGGTCTGTATATGCTCCGGCGTCCTAATTTCCTTTTTCGCCGTTCCGTTCGATTTCCCCATAATTCTTAATTGGCAACCGTCGAATTTCATTACGTAATTGATTTTTATGTTACCTTTGCAGTAAAATAAATTGACAAAAATTTTCGGTTGGATATAAACAATTTATGAAAATAATATTGGAAACAAATAGATTATTTTTAAGGGAATTATTTGAAAATGATTATAAAGACTTATGTGAAATCTTACAAGATAAAGATGTAATGTATGCGTATGAACATTCATTTTCAAAAGAAGAAGTTGAAAATTGGTATAACAAACAAATTGAAAACTATAATGAAAACGGTTTCGGATTATGGGCTGTAATACATAAAGAGACAAAGGATTTTTTAGGACAATGCGGTTTAACAATACAAAAAATAAACGAAAAAGAATATTTGGAAATAGGATATTTATTAAAAAAGAAACACTGGCATAAAGGGTACGCGACAGAATCGGTATTGGGTTGCAAAAACTACGCATTTGAAACTTTAAAGGCTGAAAAAGTATATTCAATAATCAGGGATAATAATATAGCATCACAAAATGTGGCTAAAAGAATAGGAATGGAAAAGACGGAAGAAATAGTAAAACATTATTATAGTATGGATATGGTACATTATATATATGAAGCAAAAAACAGTATAAAATATAATAAATAAAAAATGATGTACGGCGGGTATTGCAGATAACTGGTCTGATTACGCTTTGCTGTCCCAATTTTCTTTTTCCGTGATGGACAATTTTCCCATAATTCTTAATTGGTAACCGTCGAACTTCGTTACGCAATTGATTTTTATGTTACCTTTGCAGCAAAATAAATGGAATAAAAAATGACGGAAATGATAGAAAAAAGTTACGCCGCAACCCTACCGAAACGGATGACAGAGAAGGGTATGATATGTTAGAAATAAGGACGCCGAGGGAGGTTATTGAAAATGAATAAAGAAAAGAAAAGTAATGTGAGGGCGTAAACTTCGCATAACAGGACTGTATATGCTCCCAATGATGATGAATGGGATAATATGGAAAAGGAGTCATATGTTACGGATTATGCTATTGGAAAAGATGTAATATATGCGGCTTTTGCGCGGTTATTGGCTGATGAAGCCTATGAAACCGTAAAAAATTTGGCAAAAGAATATAATGTTGGTTTTTTTGACGTAAGTTCTGTTAAAGGGGAGATTTTTTTTCCTAATGGAGAAATATTATAAAATGTATAGTATCTATTCAGTCCTCTATCCGCAAAAATAGGGCTGAAAGTCTTTTAGCCTTAATTTTAGAAACAACCCCAAAATCTAAATAATCCAACAAATGACTGAATCAATACAAATATAGAATTGAATGGAGAAATATTATGGAAATTACTACAAAACAATTAAGAATTCAGTCTGGAAGGATTATTTCCCAAGTAAATAATGGTCAAGAAATAATCATAACTTATAGAGGAAAAGCCTGTGCAAAATTATTCGTAGGTTCTTGTTTTTAACAACAAAACTAATTTTTTTAGATGTTTCTATTAAAAAAGAGGTAATTTTCTGCCGTTCAAAGTATATGCTTGACCTACGGACAAATCAAACAGATTCAATTGTTTTGAACTATAATTTATAGAATTCGTTTGGTTTATGATTGTGTTTTTAACAATCACTTAAATCCTATAAATCACAGTTCAAACAATTAACTCCCTACAACACTCCCCGCTTTTCCAGACTTTTTTTATTTACGGTTACAATGGCGGTAGGGAAGAAGAATTTTCGACATATCGGTTGTTTCGTGTCGGTACCGGTTTGACAACTGACGGCGTCGTAAATGAAACTTGCGAATTGGTCAACCCCGAATCGGTTGTTTTATTATTGTTCGTTAAAGGAACCGAGTTGGTCGCCGGAACAATAACCGATTTGGGCGGCAATAACGGAAAATTCGATTGCGTTTCAATAACCTGCGGTGCAGGCGGCGCAGTAATTGGAGATTCCGCCGGAACAGATTCAAGAGGTAATTGACCATCAATAAACGTATCATAATGATTTTGATATTGCTGATAAGTTCCCCGACTCACCACACGCGGGCGTGTAAATCCGTAATTCAAATAATGTCCCGCATCGCGTTCACGGGCACGGCGTTTGGTGTCAAAATACGCTTTGGCGGGCCACGATCCCTCCGATAATGCAACATTATTATACTCAAGCAACGAACCCTTGCGGTAATGCAACGTCATAATCGCCAGATTATAATCAACTATCGAACGATAATATTCCGTTTCGGCTTCCGCTTGCCGGCGTTGAGCATCAAGCAATTGGTCGAGTGTGGTTGTTCCTGCCTTGTAAGCGGCATTGACCGAACTAACTTCGTCATCCGCCGCAATTCGCCGTTGCAAAATAGTACGGCTTTGCTGATATGCCTGACTGATTTCCCGGAAGGAATCGGCAATTTGATGAGTCAATTCCAATTCCTGCTCCTGAAGCAACGCACGTGAACGGGCTAATTGAAGTTGGGCATTCTTTACACCCGCCAATTCCTTTCGCCAGCCAAACGGCATTGATGCTTCAAAACCCATCACCCAACTTGCATAATTGCCGCCGGTAAGCGATCCGTAAGCATTACTCCGGCTGTTGTCGGGATTCAGAAGGTCTTTGCCCGCTCCCGTCCAACGATAATTCGCCGTAAAATCCAATCGCGGCAACAGAAAATTTTTGGACGCAATCAATTCAAGTTCACGCTGTTTAACACCCCATTTCTGTTTGCGAAGTTCCGGCGACCGCAAAAGCGCTTCACAAACGACGTTTTGCCAGTCAAGTTTCAACGGAGCAATAATCGGATCGTCAACCGGTCGAATCAAACGCCCGTCCGTTGAGGTAAGACCCAGAATATAACGAAGTGTATTTTCCGTTTTGAACAAATTACTTTGTGCGACTTCCGATTGAGCGCGGAATGTAAAGTAATTACTTCGTGCTTGGGCTTCGTATTGGGCACGACCGCCCGGCGCTCCGACAGAATACATTGCGTGAGTTTGCGACCATGTTTGACGGGCGGAATCGCGACCCGATTTAATTGATTCGAGGCGATGATAAGCGTAATACAAATTCCAATACGCCTTTTCAACATCCGCAACAAGATTCCGCGATGCCATTTCAAAATCGTTCAACGCCGTATCCGTATTGATTCGGGCAATCATAACACCGTTATAAAATCCTGCGGTTGCTCCCGGTCCGGCGATTCGGTTGAACTGAATACCGGTTCCCTGCAACAAAGGTTGACGAAAACCGCCTTCGAGATAACTTGCCCAATTAACCGGCGTCGAAGTGCCATTACGATATTGGTTGACGTGGTTTACGTAAAACTGTCCGCCTGTTGGCGCATATTTATTGATTCCGACGGAAAAAGTCCCCGCATCATCGCGATAATCGGATATGTACGGATCGGGAATACCAGCCACGCGATTGGGAACATCGGTTTTCGACCAGTTTGCCGCTGCCGTCAATTGACCGTCAAAAGCGGAAAGAGCCGCTTCAACTCCGTAACGAGGATCGCTTTCGACCAACGCCGGATCATAAACTGTTCCGACGGCACCCGGCGAGGAGAGAAGAGTTCCCGGTGTACCGGACACTCCGGCTTGGGAGAAACCGACGCCGTTAAGTGTGCGGATGACTTTGCTGTTTTTCAGGGCGATCTGGATAGATTCTTCGAGTGTTAAGTCCCAATAATCGGTCGGATTGGGATTGTCCAGCGTCAAGGGTTCCTGAGTTTGGCAGACTTCCAATGTTGAAGGAACATCGGCATCGGGATAATCAATCCGAGTTGCTTTGGTCTGCAAGTGTTTTTTGTAATGTCCCTTTTCGGTCAAATAAAACGGCTGTTGTGGCTGGCAACCAATCTGGCTGCACAAACTCACGAGGAATATCCCCAAAACAACCACTGAAATACGGCGGAGACAATTCATTTTCTTCTTCCTTGTGATAATGAACGATAGAATCCTTCTATCGATGGATTTTCCCCAATCAGTCGGGAAAATCCTTATTGGGTGTCAAAGTATAATAATTCTTTTTCTTTTTGATAAGAGGAATTTTCAAAAAATTGGTGTTTTACTCAAAAATTAGGATGTTTCGCCAATAAACACGGAGTTACCGACAATCCCTGCAAAATTCAAATCGTCTAAAATGCCGGAAAAGTTTAATTAACAGGAAATGTTTTTGTATTTTTCCAAAACAATCCAACAGGAAAAATCCGCCCAAACTTCCTAAAAATTATATTTTCCTTGTTTTATTACTATAAATATTCATTATTAAGAACAACCAATAGAGAAGGATTTAGTATTGAACTTACTGATTTTCATAAAACAGACATTGGGAAAGTTTTGGATAATTACTGATCTGCCTACAAATAATCGTGGACAATACTGTTGCAACATGATTTGCTGATTTACCGTTCTTATTGGAATCGTCCGGCGAAAATGTCATGTCCAATGAATCGGGAGCAAACGGATTATTGCATACAACCCTTTATTTCGGCATAAAACAACTGATTGATACAACCGTTTGAATTTATTAGACCTTTCCGTGAACTTAAAAATAAAGTATCCGCTCAGTCATCTATCCTGAGTCAAACCGCTGCAAACTGTCCATAATTATCCTCCATCTGAAAAAAAGGGGAAAAATATGGTTGAAAGGTCAAAAATTGTATTGACCAACGGTATTAAATTGACCATTAAATTGTTCATAAAGTTCCTCATTTAATAATTGGGAAGTGGGAAAAACGGTTTTTTGGGTAAAAAAGTGAAAAAAACTTTCAAGAGATAGCGTTTATCACACCTGTAATGGTTTTCATCACACCTGTGATAGGTTTCATCACATCTGTAATAGGTTTCATCACATCTGTAATAGGTTTCATCACATCTGTAATAAGTTTCATCACATCTGTAATAGGTTTCATCACATCTGTAATAGGTTTCATCACATCGGTGTTTTCCGGCTTTTTTAACATGTTTTTTTTTCTCTTAAAGGTGGGGGAATTACGCTGTATTCATATCCTAACATGTTATAAACCAAGGCATTAAGAAAAATCGCAAGTTAGCGGGAACCGCAAAAGTGTGTAAAAGAGTGAAGGGTGTTACCGGCGGTTTTTGCCCGAAGTTGCCGGTTTTCGCCGCAAAGATTTCG
>JAITQV010000447.1 GCA_031288765.1 Planctomycetaceae bacterium | reverse complement strand
CTATCGGTAACTTTTATTTGCACAGTCAGGCAATCGCCGAAGTTGAAGGCAACCACACGATTGCCGAAGGGATTTATTCCGAAGGACGTGACCACATCGACGGTAATGGTACAACAATGACCGTTGATGGAACATTGACACTCGGTGAATCCGGTTACGCCGGAAATTACGTTTATCACAAAGGCGATTCCGACAATGCTAAAGACCCAACAAATATTGCTGCGGAATTAACGAAATGGTTCGACTCGGCGAATACGTTGAAAGATTATAACGATTCTACATTGACAACCCAACAGAAAGAAAACATGCCCGGTTTGGCGATTACTGCCGGAGCAAAAGTTACGTCCGGCGACGGAATGGTTGCCGAAAAAGCAACAACCAATGATTCAATAATGCCCGCAGATTCAGATGGCAAAGATTTTCGTAGTAACGCTTATTTCGTTATCGACAACGCCGGTTCAACCGCCGGAAATCGTTCAACATGGAATGTTACACAATCTAACGGTAACAAAAACTTAACTGTCGCAAACTTCGGAACCGCTTACGGACGTGTTCTCAACGGAGCATTGCTGAATGTCGGTAACGATATGGTGATCGCCAATTCGGACGATGGCAATGCACGAAGTCGGGGAACCGTTCGTGTTTACGGTACAGGAAATGGTAAAGACTCCACCTTGGATGTCAGCGGCGATTTGACCACCGCAAACGAAGGAACCGGTTCGTTGTACATTTATCAGCAAGCAAAAGGAAGTGTTACCGGAGATCATACGATTGCCGATTCCAAAGGAAGTTACGGTAACGACCACATCGACGGTCATGATACGAAATTGACTGTTGGCGGAATGTTGACGGTGGGAGATTACGGGCAAGCCGGAGGACGTTACGATTATATTACTAACGGCAAAGCCGGAGGTATCAGTAACGATCCGGAAAAATGGTTCGATTCCGATAATACCTTACTCACTTCCGACGATTCGCGTTTTATCGAAAACAACTCGCCCGGACTTGCAATTACCGGCGGAGCGTTTGTTCAATCCGGCAGCGGTATGGTCGGAGAGCACCGAAACAGCAACGGAACTCAAGCAACTCAAGGTTACGGTTATGTTGTAATCGATAGTAAAGATAAATCCGTTACAAATCCCGATGACCGTTCAGAATGGAAGATAGAAAATAATTTAACTGTTGCCCAAAACGGTGAAGCCTATGTTAGAGTTATCAACGGTTCTTTACTCGAAGTAGGAAAGGAGGATGCTTTCAACGGAAAAATGATCATCGGTTCCGGTGAATACGGTTATGGAACGGTTCGCGTCAATACTATTGATCCGATTAACGGAACACAATCCGAACTCGCCGTTCACGGTGATTTGACCACCGGCGGTATCGGCAGCAATGCAACAGATACTTCCTACGCAACAGGAAATTTGTATGCTCATGATCGGGCAAAAATTCAGGTTGACAACAATCACGTAATCGCTGAGGGAGAATTCAGTGTTGGACGCGACCACATTGACGGTGTTGGTACAACAATGAATGTTGACCGTACGCTCACTGTTGGTAAAAACGGAGCCGCAGGCGGTTGGTATCAGGAAAACTACTACAATAAATCGGAAAATGATGCCGTTTTGACGGATAAACATTATTACGTTCCTGACCCAACCGCAGAACGTTGGCTCGATCACGACGCCCGGACATTAGATAATCTCGGCAGTCCCGAAAACGCTAAAACCGGTAAATCCACCGGAAATTCGCCCGGTCTTGCAATTACCGCCGGAGCGGTTGTTACTTCCGGTAACGGAATGGTTGCGGAAAACGCAACGGCAAACGGTTACGTTTTAATCGACGATAAACGTACCGGCGCAGACAGCAAAGATGACAGTGTGCGGACACGTTGGATTGTTGAGAATGACGGGGGACTTTTCGGAATAGAGGGTAAACTCACAGTCGGCGGCGCAGGAAATGCCTTTGTCCGTGTCTTAAACGGATCAATCTTACAGGCGGATTCCACAGTGATTGCCCAAAAAGAAAACGCCTACGGTTATCTTTACGTTATAGGCGGTAAAGAAAATCCTAAGGATGCTGCCGGAAATCCGGTTCCGCTTACGGACGCTTTAACCGGTAACCCAACAATCTGGCAACCGTCCGAATGGATTAGTAAAGGCGCAACAGTTATCGGTGAAATTGCCGATGAAGAACGCGGAACACTTCGCATCGAAGAAGGTGCGCATGGTGTTACAAGCGGTCTTTACATCGGACTTGCCGCCGGTTCGCAAGGCGAGGTTAGTGTTTCGGGAACCAGCGCGCTTCCCGACGAGAACCCAAACGCCGTCCGTTCCCTGCTCGAAGTTTTTGAAGATACATCAACATTGAAAGGTTCAAAACCGCAAGGTTCCAGTACATTATCTGTTTCGGATTATGGTTATCTTTGGATGCATCAAAATTCCGAACTCCGGCTTAACGGTGTTGGAATTATCAGCAACGGAGCAATTTTACATCTGTCCGATGATGTTGAGAAACAGCCCGGCGATTATACAAATCCGGCGGGAATTTTCAGCAATACTCATATCGACAGAAAATATCGTACAGCGTTGGTCGATGCCATGAAGAGTAAAGTTACAATTATTAACGCCCGCATCGAAGGGGACGGAATCGTAACCGGTGAAGACGGCGTGTTCATCACTCACGATCAGGCTCACAATACCACAAACACTCAAACAACCGTCGATCCGGGTCAGCGTTACGACTGGAATAGCCGTAACGAATACTTCGCCTATTACGGAACTCTTCAATTCGGCGACCAGTTGCGGATGAGCGGTGATGTTGTTACCAATTTTGATGTCAATTCCGGCTACTACGCCGGAATGGGCGGCGCAGACTCTTCCATTACGCCGCAAGAACCGAATCACGACGCAATTATTGTTCAGCGCGGCGAATCGTCCGATTCCAAAGCCGATGTTCTCGCACAACTTAGCGGAACACTTAATGTCCATGCACGTTTGACCGATTATTACATGAACGAAAATAATGATTTGCTGGTTGTTCAGACTATCGGCGATACAAAACCCGGCACAATCCTTTCCATGTACGATAAACTCAATATCATGCCGCAACGGTTCTTTGAAAATCCGCAACAGGAAATCCGGCAGGATGAAAATAACAACGACCAATTGTGGGTAACCATGAAACGGAAAAATAACCCGTTTGAAGAATCCGGCATTACCTATAACGAAAAAGAAACCGGTAAAGGTCTTGACAGCGTTTACATGGATCAAATCAATACCGGACGGAAAGACTGG
This sequence comes from Planctomycetaceae bacterium, assembly GCA_031288765.1. Classification (GTDB taxonomy): domain Bacteria; phylum Planctomycetota; class Planctomycetia; order Pirellulales; family Thermoguttaceae; genus WRKP01. The sequence goes on along the minus strand of JAITQV010000447.1, from coordinate 15,291 downwards.
CTGCCGGTGTTACGGTTTTTCTGGTACCTGAATGATCCCGATTTCCTAAACGCCTACCGGTTGTTCTCCGGCGAAGTCCGCGCCCATTCGCTTTTGTTGCCAATAACCAATCAATGGCGTTACGCTCATAACCGTATCGATTTTCGTGAATGTAACAATCCGAAACACAATCACCTCAAACCTTGTGTCGAAACCGAAGGCGTTCCCGAAGAATATATCCGTTGCGGCGCAGCGAAAAACCGCTGGAAAGAACGGCTTCATCAATTATCCCGAAACGCACGCCTTTGGGGAAGTCTCATTTACGATGATACCGAAACAGATAATGACGGAAACGCCGCCGATAACCGGCTGCATCGTAACGGAATTGTTGTCGGCGCTGACCGTCCATTCCTGCGTCCCGAAAGTTATCTCGGTGTTATGGTCAGTCTCAACCGCGGTAAACTCAATACTTTTCAGGCTCATGCTCAAGATGATGATCTTTCCGTCGGTCTTTATCACGGTACAAAATTGTTCGAAAAATGGGAATGGAAAAATTATCTCGGTATCGGTTTTCAGGATTACCGCATGAGCCGTAACGTTAATGTTAATCTCACCGATCTGGAATGGCAGGAGGACGATTATTATTTCGCTAATAACCCGCTTGGAGATTTCGGCGGTTCCCTGACCAGCGATTTTCTCGGTTACACTTTTTCCGGCAGCACCGAATTAGCGCGACCGTTTTATTTCGGCGATTGCGGCGAATATATGTTCCGTCCTTACATTGCTCTCGATACGGCGATGGTCTGGCAAAACGGCGATTCCGAAACCGGACATTTTGAAAACAGCCGGCTCATTGCATTGGATTACCTTAGCGCAACAAATATCAGAGTTTACGGACGTCCCGGATTTTTATTGGAACGAAACGGACGGCGTACCAGTTTTCACGCCGGTTTGTCCTACGCCTTCCTCATGGGCGGCAGACGTTACACCGATGTCGAAAATCGTTTCCAAATCGGCGGAGATGCCTTTAATATTCGCGGTGTGGACGACGGCAGCGGTTTCATCACCTGGAACTTCGGCGGAAATGTTTACTTCGGAAAACGTAAACTCTGCTCCGTCATCCTCGATTATTGGGGCTCTGCCGGAAGTCATTCCGTTACACAATCCGCTCAGTTAGGCTTCCAGAAAAAGTTTTAATATTGTCAGCAGTTAATAATTAATAGTTAATAGTCCGAACGGTAATTTTGAACGATTTATGTAATTGATATGATTGTAATCAACCGCAACAATTAAAATCATAATAAATATAAAAATTACACAAATTATAGTTCGGATAATAATTCCAAAAATCACCGTTCAGATAATCACCGCAATAATTACAATTCAGACCATTTAAATAATATAACGATTATGTTAAAATTTCAACCTTTCATTAGTTTCAAAAATATTGGAACGATTGCTGTAATCCTGATATTCTTCTGCGTTCCTTGTTTATTAAATGCCGCCGAGACATACAACATCGACGATGAGAATGAACTCTTTACTGTTTTAAATCTTACCGAAACAACAGTGAAGATTCTCAATCTCCAAAAAGATATACTCGTCGATAAAGATAAGATATTTAATATTCAAGCCGGTGATAGTGTTACGTTCCGGCTGAATAATTTCAACTTGACCGGAACCGGCAATTTCGAATTTCACACAAATCCCCCTCAATCCGCCGCAGACACTACAGTAACAATTATCGGCAGCACCGCCGGTTTTAACGGCGGTCTGAAAATTTTTGATAATATCCATTTGATTTACGACGGAACTTATATTTCCAATAATCTTGATATACTGGGCAAAAACGGCGGCGATCATGTTACAGTGGATTTTACCAAACCCGGTTCCGGTTGGAACGCCACCGCCGCAACTCCGAATTTCATTAACGAAAAACTGTCTCCGTCAGACCTTGACGATCTTGCGGCAAAACACGAAGGAACAATTATTATCGGCGGTTACGGTACGGGACGTCTTAATGTTACAAACGGCAACTGGGTTCATAACGCCGAAACAATCGTCGGAGCAGGAAATATAACAGAACAAAGCGATGTACTGATTTCCGGTAAAAGTACAAAATGGTATGCCGCCGGTTCGTTTTATATCGGTTATCAAGGAATTGGTGTTGTAAATATTGATGAAGGAGCCAAAGTTTCCGCCGGTTCAATCGGTGTTGGAATTACTGCTACCGGCAATGGAGAGATTAACGTAATCGGAACCGGTTTCAATCCTGAAATTCCCGCCGACATTAAAAATCAATCTATTACGGAAAATACCGTTTATGATGCGACTTATCGGTCGGTGTTCAAAACAAACGAAAATGATCCTCTTGATAATACCACTACCGTTTTCATTTTCGGACGTAATGATCTTGATAGTTATAGAGAATCACAATTAAAATCAAGCGGTACAGGTGTTATGAATATTACCGACGGAGCGCATCTTGTGTTCGATGAACATGCCACCGAAACCGGTAAATCCTCCGGTTGCGTTCCGAAACTGACGCTCGGAACCGGTAACAGTATTGTCGATCATTCGCTGATTTCCGGCGCACTTCGGAATTGGTACGATAATAATAACAACAATAATAATACCGGAATTATTGATGGTTCTGTAACAGGAAGCAATTCATTGACATTTCAAAACGGTTCCCTTTTGGAAGGAACGTTAACTATTAAAATGCAACATAATTCCTTTACAACGGAATCCGTTATCACACCCGGTTATGGATATTACGAATATCCATACACAAATCCCAAAGATAAAAAATTCGGACAACTGGACTTTAAGAATACAACACTTACTCTGGATGATTCCGTTAAAACGTACATTGATTTTGATGCTCACGGCGACATCAACGCCCAATCCGGTTACGCTAACCATCCCATCGTTCCGACACAGAATCCGGCGGAAAATCCGCTTCTTGAAACAATTAAAGGAACACACAGCAACGGTTATTTGCCCAATTACGGACGTGATGTGATTAAGTCCAGCGGTACTGTTACGCTAAACGGCGATATTTATTTCCGCCCTCAAGCCGGTTATTATTCCGATCATATTGACGTGAATTTTCTGGAAGCGGATGGTTCGAACAATATTGTCAAACAATTCGACCTAAACCGTGTTCATGTGGAACCGGCACGCTGGTTTGAAAATAAACGTCTCGAAATTCAAAACGACGGCGACCATTTGCTGATGGACAGGCATCAATCGCCGTTTGAAACCGCCGGAAATGATTTCAATTCCAAAAGTGCGGGCGGCGCACTCGATTCGATTTATAATGCGAACAATAATTATAGTTGGCTGCATATTCTCGATTGGGTCTGGCTTATGAATGATACGGAATTACGGAAAACGTTACACCAACTCGCCGGTGAAGCCAAAGCGTCTTCATTTTATCTGCCGCTTCGGAATCAATGGCGTTACGGTTTTGAACGTATTAACTGGAGCCAATCCGGGAATCATGTTTATTTCGGTACACAAAATATTGCTAATCCCAAAACCGCAAAAAATGATCTTTGGATCAATACCTATTACGATTATTTTCACGCCGGCGACGACGGCAATGTCCGTTCAACCACCACAGAACGCGTTTCCTTCCTTGCCGGTTACGATAGAGTTATTATGAAAACTCCGTACTTCGGCGCGGTCAGTAAATCAGCGTTCGGATTGATTTTCGGTTATTCGCAACCAAAATTAAATCAGGGAAGTTCAAAAATCCTCGCCGATGACTATTTGCTCGGCGCACACTTTCACACTCGGTTGTACGAAAAATATGAAATAAAACTTTGGGGCGGACTCGGTTCACAACAATACCGGTTGAGCCGGAATGTTCCTGTTCCCGATGTCAACGGCGATCTCTCGTCCAAATACACCGGAACTTCATGGTCGGGCAGCGTTCAGATCGCACGACCGTTTTATTACCGTAACTTTGTTGTTCTCCGACCGCTTGCCGCACTTGATCTCATGGTTGTTAATCAAAACAGCGCAACAGAAAACGGTGAATACGAACAAATCATTCTCCGGTATCACCGTTCCAAATGGTCACAATTATTCGGGCGTTTCGGAGTTCGTGCCGACTACACATCAGGGCGCTGGAATTTAAACAGTTCATTATCGTACTCTTATCTCCTGCTCGGCGATCAGGCTCCCGTCAGCACTCATCAATTTGTTTATGCCGGCGGTTCGCCGTTTGAAGTACAAGGTAATAATTTAGGGCGAAGTTTTCTCAACCTCAGTTTAGGAACACAAATTCATTTGAATTGCCTCAAAACAAGTGTTCTCTTCCTTCAGTACAACGGCGAATATTCCAAACATTCCAACGGACAAACCGCCACAATCGGTTACCAAAAACTGTTTTAAAAAACCGGCGGCTGATTTCGCCGGTACAACCGTACGGCAAAATATAATTGTCTCAATATTTTATCGATGTTTTCGCGGTTAGTTATTATTGGAGTTGGTTTGCTTGGCGGTTCTATTGGTTTAGCCGCTAAAAAACATGGTTTGGCTCAAACGGTTACCGGTGTCGGACGAACAGAAAAAACACTGGAAACCGCTTTTCGCAACGGAATTATCGACGAATATTATTTATTACAGGAATCGGTTCCGCCTCCGGCTCATGATGATCAAACGCTTGTTGTTGTGTGTACTCCGGTTGCCGATATTATTCGCAACGTTTTTGCTGCAATTCGGCATTTCGGACATTCGGGGCGGTTGTTGATCACGGATGTCGGAAGTACGAAAACGAAACAAGTTCAAGAGATTTCCGATACACGGTTTATTGGTTCTCATCCGATTGCCGGAAGTGAACGAAGCGGTCCTGATGCTGCGGACGCCGAATTGTTTCAAAATCGGCTTACCGTTTTGACCCCGACAAAATTTCATTCCGCCGATAACATAAATCTGTTGCGCCGGTTTTGGCAAACGCTGGGTGCTCATGTTATTGAGATGGATGCGGTAAAACATGATGAGATTCTTGCGGTAACTTCGCATCTTCCTCATGTTCTTTCCGTAATTTTAACGCGAATGGTACGGGAAGAAGAACGACCGCTTACCGGAACCGGTTTTGCCGGAATGACGCGGTTGGCGGCGGGTTCGCCGGAAATTTGGCGCGATATTCTTTTGGACAACAGCGGTCATGTTCTTAACGCTCTTCACCGTTTCGATATTCAGCTTCGGGAATTTATTAACGTGCTGCAATCAAAAGATATTGAAACAATCGAGCGGTTACTCCATGAAGCAAAGTCAATCGTAGAAAAATAACCGTCTTTTTATGTAGATTTACGATACGGTCAAAAACCGGCGGGATTTTTGCTCTTGACAAATATTGGCTGATTGTTATGATTCCCAAAATTATGATATTTTGTCTCATAATGAAACAACGGTTTTAATCGACAGTTTTAAGGTTAATTTAGAGTTAAGATGACACGGAATTTAGTTTTGGGGTTTCTTTTATTTATTTTTCCGGCGGGTTCTCTGCTTTGTGCCGATGAAAATCAATGGAATCATAATAACATCCTGTATTCTAATCAATCCCCCCAAATTCCCGTTCAATCGACTAAAATTATTCCTCCGTTTTGGTCTGATTCACAATCCGAATCACCGCCAACTTCCGAATCATCCATTTTCCGAGTTCCGTTTGTTTCCGCGTCCGACACCGTAACGATGCAAACCGGCAAAAGTCAACCTTGGACATGGCAATTATTTCCGGCGAGTCTGATTTATCCCAGTTATCTTGCGGACGTGAACGAATCCCGTTTGGGCGGAGTTTGGAATCACGATGAAGATTTACGTTGGATGTGGGATATTACGCTTGGCGGGCGGGTTCCGGCGATTCGGTATGGTAATCGCAGCGTTCTTTTTCCCGAAGGTTTCCAACTGGATTTGGAAGGCTCCGCTCATATAAGACTTGATTTGGAAAACCGAATGGATATGGATGCGCAGGATTTTCGGTTTGGTTTTCCGATTTCTTATGGCAATAAAATCTGGCAGGTGCGGACGGGTTATTATCATGTTAGTTCGCACATGGGCGACGAACGGATTTTGCGGCTTCAAAGTCAGGGGATTGATCCGCAACGGCTGAACTATGTCCGTGAAGCGATCATTTTGGGGTTTTCTTACCGGCTTCGTCCCAGTGTAAAACTCTATACGGAAGCGGATTATGCTTTTTGGTTGGGGGAGCGGACGCGACCTTGGCATTTTCAGTTTGGGGCGGAATGGAGTTCGTTGTACCCGACAAACGAATTTTGGGGTAAACCGTTTGCCGCTGTCAATATCAGACTTTTACAGGAACGGGACTATGACGGCAATATTACAATTCAGGCTGGTTGGCAATGGCGCGGTGCCTACAATCAATTATTCCGTTTGGGGATTCAATATTTTGGCGGCATCAGCGAACAGTATGAACACCTCTCCAAACGGGAACACAAAATCGGAATCGGTTTATGGTATGATTTTTAGTTTATAGTTGATAGTTAATAGTGGAGGAAGCAAGCGGAGTTAATACGTTGCGGCAATCCGATTTCCGTAGGAAATCCCTATCAATAGAAAATCAATGCAACAAATCAATAAATCTCTGTAGGAGATTCCTATAAATAAAAAATCTTGGTGATATTTTTTAAATTCCGGTAAAATTCAATGAGCCCCCGATTGTATGCCGATTGATCTTTGGTATAGTTTACAACATTGAATTTGCAACCGGATTGTTTTTGCCATGCGTTTTTTGGTGAACGGTTGCGGGGAAATTCAATAGCAACCTTGTAATATCAAAGGAGATTTACAATGGAAAATTTTGTTAGATGTGTGTTTGTGTTTTTGGGAAAATTTTTGGGGAATTTTTTTGAGAAAATTCCAATGTTAAAATGGGAAAGCCTGGTAAACCAGGCGGGGGGGGGCAGGATTAGGTAGAGAGTTAAGAAAGGAAAGCACAACGTGTTGGTCTTCCAAACTCTTTTCCACCAAATATTCAACTCTTTCCCGTTCTTCACTGTTCGGCTTTACATTGGTCGAACTTCTTGTGGTGATTGCGATTATCGGCGTGTTAATCGCTCTGTTGTTGCCTGCCGTGCAAGCTGCCAGAGAAGCGGCACGCCGAACACAATGTGCCAACAAAATTAAACAACTCTCTTTGGCAACCCACAATTTTCACGATACCAATACCCGCCTTCCTTGTTTGAGTGCCGATCCGATACTTTCAAACAAACGGCTCAATCGTGGTACTTACCTTTTCCTGCTCTTGCCGTTTCTGGAACAACAAGCACTTTACGATTCCGTAATGGCGTCGGCTCCTGCTTCCGGAACAGTTGATGTTCATAATCACAGTGTTCTTAGGGTTAAACTTGATGCTTTTCTTTGTCCTTCCGATGGAAATTGGGGATTATGGGAGGCAGGCGACTTTACTCCATGTAATTATCGTGGAAGCCGGGCGGATTTGGCAACTGTTTGTTCCGGACTGAGTACAACTACCGATTTTCGGATTCCGCGTAGTTGGCTTCGAACCGGATCAAGATGGGCGAATGAAGACCCTATTATTGGTGGCTCTTTGGGCGGATTAGAAATGATCGCTGATGGAACAAGTAATTCAGTCATGTATTCCGAAGGAATTATTTATGATCGGGATACTTCCACCACCGGCGGAAATTATAAGGCTCGATTAGTTGTTAATGGGGTCGGATGGTTTGCACATATTCCACAAACATGCTTAAACGCCAAAGCCGGAATGATGAATGGAACACAAACATCCTATTATTACTCCGATTTGGGGCATAATGTTGGGATGCGGGCTTTCGATTGGTATGCTTTTCATTGTGCTTTCTACACTCTGCTTCCGCCGAACAGTCCCTCTTGTACTAATGCCACTAACACTGAATGGGCAAGTGACGCCGTGATGTCGGCAAGTAGTAATCATCCGGGAGGAGTTCAAATTTCTATGTTGGATGCCAGTGGGCGGTTTATTAGTGATAGTATTCAAACGAAAAACCTTAATCTGGCAAGTACGACACAGGATTATCCAAACGACGCAACAAACGGACAATTTAGTTACGGTGTTTGGTCGGAACTCGGTTCCATTAACGGAGGTGAAAACCCTTCGATTGAATAAAAAATCCGTTTGGTATCGCCCCGCATATTTGTTTATGTGGGGTCTGACATCCGCCTCTTTTTATGCAACATAAACATTTAACAATAAATATATTATGAAAATTAAATTTGTATCAATTTGTGTTTTTTCAGTTCTTCTTGCCGTGTTCGGTTGTGCGCCCAATAATTCGCTGGACACTGTTATTGTCAAAGGAACGGTCAAAGTGGATGGACAACCTATGGCAGGTATTAATGTGATTTTTAATCCTGTTTCCGGTGATGGCATTCCGGCTGGCGGTGTAACCAATATTGATGGAAGTTATACATTAACTTCCGGCGCTAACTCTATTGGTTCCGGTGCGTTGGAGGGAGATTTCATTCCGACGTTTTCCAAAACAGAAACAGAACAACGTGAACCAACTGCTTCGCCGGAAGAACAACAGAAAAAATACGGGAATAAACCAGCGCAAATTTTTCATCTTATACCGGAAAAATATTCCAATACAAAAACTTGCGGTATTTCGCCGGTAAAGGTTGAAAAAGGAAAAACCAATATTTTTGATTTTGATCTTTCAAGTAAGTAGGCGGCGTTTCGGTGAAACATCGCATCGGTGTTAGCCGACCTTCGTTGCGGTAGGATGAAAAATCTTTCGCCCCTATCGCAAGACAACGCAACCGCTCGGCGAGGGGCTTTCACCCAACGGTTGCCTACCTTGTGAACGCTTATGCACATCGCACTCCTAACGGGATTAAGATTATTTTTTACGATGTTTTTGTGTTTTTGCTACCAACATGCTTGCCCTAGCGGGTAATTATTGAACAATATTAAAAATGAAAATAGACAGTTACTTTAACACGTTGTAACATTTGAATCCGTTTGCGGTACAATTAACTTTTAACAAAAACAGATTATTTGTTTTGGAATCTGTTAAATTAAAAAATATTTTTTTGTTGTCATTGGGTGTCCGGCGAAGGCTTGTACTTTTGAACAACAGTAATATAATAGAAAAACTTAACAGAAACTATTAACCATATTTAACTTTTTTAAACTAAGGAGAATTTCCTATGAAAAAAATGATTTCTTTTGTGTTTTGTTTTATGTTTATCTGTTCTTTTCTGATGTCGGCGGACACGGCACCGAATGTGCTTTCTCTCGAAGAAAAAACAGAAGGATTCCAACTTCTTTTTGACGGCAAACGGCTTTCACCGGAAATTTGGCAAAGTGCCATTGATGGTTATCCGGTTGAAGACGGAGCGATTGTTTGTCGAAAGGGCGGGAATTTGTTGACGGTGAAGGAGTATGGCGATTTTGTGTTGCGTTTTGAATTTTTGTTGCCGCCGGGCGGAAACAACGGTATCGGTATTCGTGCCGAATCGCCGGAAACAGAAGCGGCGTATCACGGCATCGAAATTCAGGTACTCGACAACAACGCCGAAAAACATAAAGATATAAAACCGTATCAGGCTCATGGTTCGGTTTACGGTGTTGTTCCGGCAAAACGTAACACGGAAAAAAATGATTATCAGAAACCGATCGGCGAATGGAATGTCGAAGAAATCACCGCATCCGGTTCGAAAATCAAAGTCGTTTTGAATGGAGAAACGATTATTGATACCGATATCGCGGAGTTCAAAGATAAACCGACACCGGACGGGCGAGACCATCCGGGGCTTCATCGGGAAAAGGGGTTCTTGGGTTTTCAAGGTCATGGTGATCCGGTTCGGTTTCGTAACATTCGAATCAAAGAACTGCCAAAATAAAAAATAAGTATCCAGTTAATCATTTGTTTTCAGTATTAATACTGAATCTTAATCCCGCAAGGGACGAGATGTGCATAACCGTAGGTGAAGCGAAGCGCAACCTACGGATCGGAATTTCCCAACCCGATACAAAAACAAAAGGTAGGCAACCGCTCGCCGTAGCGGTTGCGTCGGCGTTAGCCGACAGTGAATTTGTACAATGTTGGTTGTTTCGATTGCCTATCGGCAGCGACCTTTCGGCGAAACGCCGCCTACCTTTTGTCGGCAAACTTCCGTAGGTTGCGTTTCACTCCACCGCCGGATCACGCCTCCCACAAAATAAGCCCCGCATGGAACGAGATTATGCTTATGTTGGTTTTGGGTTGTTTCATGGAAAATGCTCTCTTGTATAACTTTCCTGCTCATGATAAAATCTTAAATCGTTTGCGTTTTTAATACAAATCAAATTTCGGAAATTATTTTTGTGTGGAATCTAACAAATTTCTCAAAAATAAAAAATTCCAATGTTATTTCAATGAGTGTTTTCTATTGTTCCGTTTATTCCAACTCACTATTTAGGGGATTGCAAATGTTGAAAATTCGGTTGATTTTATCGACAGTAATTTTTCTTATTACTTTTTTTGTTGTTGCAGTATTTTCCGTTTCGGCGGAAGAACACACTGATACGGCGGCTCTTTCAGGTTTTGATAAAGGACCGGCGGCTTTGGAATTTGAACATTTTCCAAGCCGGTTGCACACATTTATCTGGCGGAATTGGTCGGTTGTTCCTGTTCAACGGTTGGCGGAAGTTCTTGAAACACCGGTTGAAAATATCAACCGGATTGCTGTAACAATGGGTTTGCCGCCGCAACAAAATATCCTGCCGATTTGGGAATCTTCGCAAGGATATATTACCGTGTTGCGGCGAAATTGGCATCTTTTGCCGTTTTCGCAAATTCTCGTTCTCTTGAACCGAACACCCGAACAACTCGCCGAATCGTTACAGGAAGATGATTTTCTGTTCATTAAACTCGGTTCGATCAAACCGCAATGCGAACCGCTCCGTTTTGCAGAACCGACAGAGGAACAAACAAAACAAGCCCAAAAAATTGCGGCATGGATTCGGGAAGAACTCGGCGGTGATTGGACAAAAGCGGAAGAACCTCGTTTTGAATTTCTCAAAACGTTTTTTCCCAACGAAACAAAAACGCCGGATGTTACCGCAACAACAAATACGAATAGTACGGATTCGTCACCGTTTGAAATCCGGTTTCTTTCTTCGTATTTTGCTACATTTGGCGATCCGCTGCTTGATCCGGAAATCAAATCTTATCCCGATGAGTTGTTACGGCAACTTTCACAATACGGTGTCAATGGTATCTGGCTGCATACGGTTTTGCGGACATTAGCGCCGAGCGATCAATTTTCTGAGTTTGGCAAAGATCACGAAATCCGCCTCAAATCCCTGCAAACACTGGTTGACCGAGCAAATCGCTACGGAATCAAAGTTTATTTGTACATGAACGAACCTCGCGCCATGCCAAATTCCTTCTTTACCGGAAACCGTACAAAATTTGCCGGTGTTCCTTACGGAAATCAAACGTCATTGTGTACTTCAACGCCGGAAATCCAACATTGGCTTGCTGATTCTTTATCGTACGTTTTCAAAAATGTTTCCGGTCTTGGCGGCATTTTCACCATTACCGCATCGGAAAATCATACCAATTGCAGTTCTCATTACCGGAAAGATCAATGTCCCCGATGTAAAAACCGAAGTGTTGCGGAAATTATTGCCGAAGTAAACAGTATTATGGCGGAGGCGGTTCATCGTGTTGCGCCGGATGCTAAAGTTTTTGTTTGGGATTGGGGATGGAATGGCGATGCCGCAACAGAAATTATTGCAAAATTGCCCGATTCCGTCTGGTTAATGTCCGTAAGCGAATGGTCGTTGCCCATTGAACGCGGCGGCATAAAATCAAATGTCGGTGAATATTCCATTTCTTCCGTCGGACCAGGACCGCGTGCGGTAAATCATTGGGCGTTGGCGCGGAAACGCGGTCTGAAAACCATTGCCAAAGTTCAATTTAACGTAACTTGGGAGCTTGCCGCCGTACCGTATTTACCGGTTACCGATCTTGTTACGGAACACGCGGTCAAACTTTCCGGCAGCGGTGTTAACGGTTTGATGCTTGGTTGGAGTTTAGGCGGTTATCCTTCGCCGAATCTTGAAATCGCTCATCTTGCCCAATCGCAAAAAATCAATGCCGATGAAATTTTGAACCGTATTGCCGTGAAATATTACGGTAACGGCGCTGCTTCGGCGCGGGAAGCGTGGACAATGTTTTCGAACGGTTTTAGAGAATTTCCGTACCATATCGGACTTTGTTATTCCGGTCCGCAACATTGGGGTCCGGCAAATCTTGTTTTTCCGAAACAAACCGGTTATCGTGCAACAATGGTTGGTATTCCGTATGATGATGTGAAAAGTTGGTGTGCTGTTTATCCGCCGGAAATTGCCGCCGGACAATTCCATAAAGTTGCGGAATATTTTGCTAAAGGGCTGGAACCGCTTCGCCGAGCCGTTGACCAATCGCCCGCCGAACAAAAATTGCAAACGGAATCCGAATTTCGGTTTGCCAAAGCCGCACAACTTCATTTTGCGTCCTCCGCAAACATGATCGAAATTAATACGTTACGAAATGATTATCTCGACACGGCGGATGAAACGGAAAAAGAAAAAATCCGTACTAAATTGCAAACGGTTCTTGCCGATGAACTTCGTGTTACAAAGGAAATGTACCGCCTTGCGAAATCCGATTCCCGAATCGGTTATGAATCATCGAATCATTATTTTTATATTCCGATGGACATTGCGGAGAAAATAATCAGCGTCCGATATTTTTTGGAACATTTTTAAAAATTCACCGCCAAACCGGAAACCAATTTAAAACATCATTATCTTCTGACATTTTCCGAATTATTAACGAAAACGATTTGTAACAAGAAAAATCCCGTAATGGTTGGACTTGATCCGCGTTTTGACTGGATTCCGCAAGCGATTCGCCGAAATACCGATCCGAAAAATATTGAACAGGTTGCGGAGGTTTTCTGGGAATTTTGCCGTGAAGTCATTGATATTGTTGCGCCGTTGGTTCCGGCTATTAAAATTCAAGCGGCTTTCTTTGAACAATACGGTGTTCCCGGAATGTCCGTTCTCCGCCGGCTTATCAATTATATTCGCGACGAAAAAAGTCTGGTGATTGTTTTCGATGGTAAACGGAACGATATTGGTTCCACAGCGGAGGCGTATGCCGCCGGTATTTTGGGAAAAAATTCGGCATGGGGAGCCGATGCGTTGACGGTTTCGCCCTATCTTGGTGATGATTCATTGAAACCGTTTGTCAAAACCGCCGTTGAACAAAACGCCGGAATTTTTGTTTTGGTTAAGACTTCAAATGCCGGCGGAGCCATGCTTCAAGACCTTGCGGTTGACGGTAAAACGGTTTACCGGCGTGTTGCGGAATATGTACAACAATTATCGTTATCGTCTTGTTCCGAATCGGAACGTTACGGTAATATCGGCGCTGTTGTCGGCGCAACGTGGTCGGAACAACTTGCGGAATTACGCGAAGTGATGCCCAACACTTGGTTTCTTGTTCCCGGTTTCGGATCGCAAGGCGGTTCCGCGAAAGATGTTGAGGCGGCGTTTGACGAGAACGGGTTGGGCGCGGTGATCAACAATTCACGCGGTATTATTTTTGCGTACCGCCGTGAACCGTTTCAAAAAACCTTCGGTGAAACAAAATGGCAACAGGCGGTTGAAGCGGCAACAATTCAAATGATCGAACAATTACGTGCGGAAACTTCGGCAGAAAAACTCAACGCAACTGTTCGCGCAGAATAATTAAAAGGCAATCTTTCGCCGCTCTTTATTTTTCCGTTACCAATTCTCCGCTAATGCAAAGCCATGCCGCCACTAACATCAACACTGGCTCCCGTCATGTAACTCGCACGATCAGAACAAAGAAAAACAGCAACTTGTGCAATCTCTTTTGTTTCGGCAATCCGACCAAGAAGTGAACGTTTATTAAACCGTTCGGGATCAGCGTCAATTGCTGCAGCAATAATCTCCGTGTACATTAATCCCGGTAACACCGCATTGACATTGATTCCGTCTTTGCCGGTCTCAATTGCCAGCGAACGAGTAAAACCAAGAATGCCCGCTTTGGTCATATCATACGCCGTTTTACCACTGGCTGAACCGCGCAACGCCGCTTGTGACGAAATATTAACAATATTGCCCGGCGACTTTCTCGCACGTAAACGCCGCACCGTTTCCCGACAAACCAAAAACATCCCTTGAAGGTTAATGTCAACACATTTCCGAAATTCGTCAATCGTGAGCTCCGCACATTCGGGATTTGCACAATAAGCGGCGTTGTTCACAACAGCGTAAACAGGACCCAGCCGCGATTCAATACTCTCGAACATTTTTCGCACATCATTTTCATTTGAAACATCCGCATAAACAGCCAATGTGTCAACTAAATAATTCGAATGAAGCTCCAACGCCAATGAATCGGCAGCCTCTTTTTTGCTGCGGTAATTTATGGCAACTTTGGCTTTTTCCTCCGCAAGAATTTCGGCAATCGCCTTACCAAGACCGCTTGCTCCGCCGGTTACGAGAATCACTTTATCTTTTAAATGTAAGTCCATCGTTATAAATTAAGTTTGTAAATGTTCAAATTAAGTTTGTAAAAGAATCCCTGATTATGTTTGTTTATTTTGTTTCAATTGGGCAATTTCCGCAAGAAGAATTTCATATTTTTCGGTAAGTTTTTCCCGTTCTTCGCGTTCTTTTTCAAGATCATTTGTGAATTGTTCCCGTTCTTTTTCCCGTTCTTCCCGTTCTTTTTCAAGTTCGTTTGTGAGTCTTTCACGTTCTTCCCTTCCTTTTTTCATTCCTTCCAGTTCGCCCTCAAGTTTCGAAGAAGCAATATCGCTCAAATCCTTACTGCGTTGCCACATCATATAATCATACGCTTTCCGTTCCTCCGGCGAAAGCTTCTCCCGATCAAGAATTTCACACGCTTTGATAAGTCCCTTCGCCCGAAATCCGTCTTTGACGGTGTTATGCTTAAAAAAATAAACCCATTCATCAAGATTATCTTTTGTCATGTCGTTAAAATTATTGATCTTCAAAATGTAATATTCGGGATAGATGTCGGCTGCATTTTCCTTGCCGAAAAATTTACGTTGGGTATCGGAAAGCCGAAGCTCGTCCCTCTTGTGCAACCCCCTAAAATGAGTTTTGCCGTGATAAATATAATCGTCACCTTGCCCCAAATCGAAATAAACAATATTGATAGAATAAATCTTCCTGACTTCAAAATAATCCGAACCTTGAGTCATGTGATCGGTTATGGTTTTACTGGTTCCGAACAACATCCGGTG
>JAITQV010000368.1 GCA_031288765.1 Planctomycetaceae bacterium | reverse complement strand
CGATATTCGTATGATATTCTGGGGCGTCTGGAAACTGTAACAGATGCTATCAAAGGAAGTATCACAACCTATGAATACGATCTTGTCGGTAATTTGGCAAAAACAACAACGCAAACCAGCGGAACCAGATTAGTGGCAACGTATGAATATGACAATATGAATCGTCTTATTAAACTGACGAATTATGTTGATAAAAATAATAACGGAATTATTGATTCCGGTGAACTTGTTTCAAAATTTGGATACACTCTTGATTCGCAAGGTCGTAAAATTCACGCAAAGTTTTTTTGCCGAAATTCATACACGAGTACAAAATTCTGTTGAACAATTGCCCGTTTTGGAAAGTCAATTTGCCTAACGGTAAAGCACCAGCAAGGCAGTAGAATAATTATGATAGGTGTTTTTTCCGCCTAACCGAGTGTATTCCCCGAATCCGTAGTTGCCGAGCCACGGCGGAACTACCCCGTCAACCGATAACGCGTTGTGCATCATCGAAATAATTTCGTCTTTAACCACCCGATTGAAGAGAAAACGCCCGCGTGCAAGACAGTCCGTTTGGAACACCGCAACCGGTTTACTGTTGCCGATTTTATCTCTCAAATAATCCAAGGAGCGTTGTTGTTCGGAGAAAATGAGGTTTTCGTCCCGCGATGTCAGCCAAAGTTTCAAACCTTCCTTGCACGTAACAGGGTAATACATAACATCGCCGTCATGTTTGGTGATCACACGCAGGATATGTGAATTGCCGTATTCTTCGGCAAGTTCCGGCGGGAGTTCTTCAGCCAAGGCGCCTACGGGAATAGTATCACCGCAGGTGGCGTTGGCGGGTTTGGACAATCTTTCGGTGTACTCTGTCCAAGCGCCGCGCCCGTTTAATTCGAAAATACGGTTGCCTTCCGATTTTGTAACAACCATTGGTTCTCCGTAAACGGTAAAACCATGGGTGGCGCGGGTGATATTTTTGAGGGTTGGGTCGGCGAACCCCACCGCCCACGCATCATGTTCATTCATAACGTTGCCGTGGTATTGATAGCTATGCACTCCCCGCATATTATCGGAGGAAGTTCCGCCGAACAGAGTCACTTCCTCGCCGAAGGTATCAACAAACGCCTTAATAACAAGGGCGTTGTCGATATCGATTCCCGAACAGAGCAAATAAACCGTATTGATTTCGGGGGATTGATTTTGGAGTTGCCGGGCAAGTTCCAACCCTTTTTCATAAGAGTTATGCCCGTAAATTTCGGTAACTGCCGCTGAGCAAATTTCTTTTTCTTGACCGCAAACAGCCATGAGGGCAAGTTCATTCATGGATTCACCGACACCTTCGCGCCCTGTAACTCCGCAGCCGGACGCCCCGAACACCGGAACGGAAGGGATAATTTTATGGATAGCGGCGGCGACTTTGTCGAGTTTATGCCCCAAGGTTGCGTTAAAAACAATGACTCGGCAATCTTGTGCAACACCGTTTGGAAAGGCAACTTCGATACATTCTTGGGCGGCACGTTCGGAATTAACGATTCGGACGCTTGAAGAAAAAAATTCCAACATGGAAACATTCCTTTTTTGTAGTGGATAAACAGCAAACGAACATCCGGTTACGAACTCTGGTTTACAATTAACAGTGTAATCAAGCGGGCAACTGACGATTCGGATGTTCGGAGTAACGGGAGCATTTTAGCAATTTACGGATTGTGCGTCAATCAGATTCCAGCCGAAGCCGATAAAAATTCCGCCATTATTTAGCCGGTTCTATATTTTGCGGATTCCGTGCTCAAAAAAATAGTTAGCGGGGATTTTAAACACGGAAAACTCGAAATATTACA
This sequence comes from Planctomycetaceae bacterium, assembly GCA_031288765.1. Lineage (GTDB taxonomy): Bacteria > Planctomycetota > Planctomycetia > Pirellulales > Thermoguttaceae > WRKP01. The sequence goes on along the minus strand of JAITQV010000368.1, from coordinate 2,884 downwards.
CGGAATATTTGCAGGAAATTGTCAATAAAAGGTAGGCGGCGAAGGGTTTTCACCCAACGATTGCCTGCCTCTTGATTAACAATTCATAAGGTAGGCAACCGCTCGCCGTAGCAGTTGCGTTGTCGGCTTGCCGACAACAAAAAATATGCCGGTCGGCTATCGCCGACGCAATCGTTCGGCGAACGATTGCCTACCTCTTGTTTTTTTGTCGGGTTGAGGAACCGATTCATAGGTTGCGCACATCACACACCTAGCGGGGTTAAGATTCAATATTAATACTGAAAACAAACCTATTCAGCGGAATGTTTCCGCATAACCTTATTTTCAACCTGCTTTCCAAACAAAACAACCTTAGTAGCAACATTTCATACATTATTACAACCTTATTACCTTATTAAAAAAAAGAGAATAAGGTAATAAGGTTGATTTTGTGAGGAAATTTTGGCTACTGATGTTGTTTTGTTCGGAAAATCAGGTTGAAAATAAGGTTTGTCCTGCGTTATAGTTTGACAAACGACTGAATAGATACGTCACATGTTGTTTCGAACTCTCAAAAAATAATTTGTGAAAATCTGCGTAATCTGCGGATTATTTTTTCCATGTATTCGGTGGTTAATAAAAATAAGCTGTTGCTAAGGTTGTTTTGTTAGAAAAATCAGGTTGAAGATAAGGTTATGTTGAAAAATTCCGCAGAATAGACCAAAAAATGAAAAAACTAATTCTCAATAGGGTTGAGCGTCGAACAAAGGGGCTTGTCGCAAAATCTATTTTCAGGTATTATGTAGGGAATTGTTTTTCATTATCGAATTTTGTTATTTTCCGGTCTTATTTTAAACGGTATGATTACCAACGAAGTTGTTCTTACGGGTCTTGGAGTTCTTTCGCCGGTCGGAATCGACAAAGAATCGTTCCGCCGCGCCCTCCTCGAAGGACAAAACGGAATCGGATTCCTGAATATCCAAACCTCCAACGATTCGCTCCGACCTATGGGCAGCGAAGTCCCCGATTTTCACGCCAAAGATTTTATAAAACCGCGTAAAAATATTAAGGTAATGAGTCGTGATATTCAGTTGGCGTTTGTTTCCGCCTGCCATGCTTCCGCTGATGCCGGACTCGTTACCGAAGGCGACTCTCGAACTGTTGAATCTGACCGGTTTGGTGTTGTTTTCGGTTCTGATCTGATTGGAGCGGAAGTTGATATGCTTCTTGATGCTTTTCGGGCAGGTATTCACGACGGTCAATACAACTTCGACCAATGGGGAACCGATGCAATGAACGAAATTTTTCCGTTGTGGATGCTCAAATTTTTACCGAACATGCCGGCGTGTCAGATTTCTATCGGTCATGATGCCCGAGGACCCAGTAATTCGGTAACACTGTGTCGCGGTTCCAGTCTTGCGGCAATTATCGGAGCCGCCCGAACTATCGAACGCGGCGCCGCTGATGTAATGATTGCCGGAGGATGCGGGAATCGTGTCAATCAAGATTTTCAAACCCGTATCAAATCCTATTTTATTGCACCGCGCCAAAATGATCCCAGCCGTGTTTTGCGACCGTTTGATATTGATCGTTGCGGCAGTGTTTTGGGGGAAGGTTCGGGGGCGTTTATTCTTGAAAGGCGTGAGTTCGCCGAAGCACGCGGGGCGAAAATTTATGCAACAATTCGCGGATTTGCCGAAGTCAACGAACCCAATCTCCACGAAACACGTCCGACCGGTAAAGCAATTCGCAACAGTATTCGGCTTGCTTTGCAACGTGCGGGTTTAACCCCGAATGATATTGGGTTTGTCAATGCGGATGGAATTGGAGCCGAATACGATGACCGAATCGAAGCCGAATCAATTCAACATGTTCTCGGAAATGTTCCGGTAACATCCAACAAAGGTAATTTCGGCGATCTTGGCAGTGGGACGGGGGCTGTTGAATTGGTTTCTGCGGTTCTGTCCTTACAAGACGGTCAAATTCCTCCGACACGTAATCACGAAAAAACCGCACCGGATTGTCCTATCAATGTTGTTTACGGTAAACCGGCGGCGTTTTCTTCTCCTTTTGTTCTTAAATTGAATCAGACCCGAATGGGACGGTCATTTGCGTTGATTCTTGAAAAAAACCAACAACCGATTAAATAACATACCGTTTCTTTTATTGTTGCGGTTTGAACCTTATTTTAGTGAATTATGTATTTTTCTTTGATTGACCGGATTGAATCTTTGGAGTTGGGAAAACGAATTGTTGCAACTAAATCGCTTTCGTTATCGGAGGAGTATTTGAAGGATCATTTTCCGAACTTTCCGGTCATGCCCGGTGTTTTAATGTTGGAGGCGTTGACGCAGGCGTCGGCGTGGTTAATTCGTGTTTCTGAAAATTTCACGCATAGTATTGTTGTTCTCAAAGAGGTGGGGAATGTTAAATATGCTCGTTTTGTTCAACCCGGTCAAACGTTGACGATTACGTCTTCAATTATCAAGGAAGAGGGCAACTTGGTCAAACTCAAAACGGAAGGAAGTATTGACGGTCAAATTAATCTCAAGGCTCAGATTGTTCTTATTCGTTATAATTTATCTGATAATGATCCGTTATTAGCTTTCCAAGATCAGAAGGTGATTGAGGAGCTCAAAGAACGTTTCAAGCTTCTCTGCCAAACAAGATTGGTTTAGAATATCTATTGATTTTTGTAATACAATATTTCCGCGAAAATCTTTCTCTAAAAGATTTCTAATCAAGAGGTAGGCAACCCTTCGCCGAAGGGCTTTCACCCACAACGGTTGCGTCGGCGATAGCCGACCTTCGTATATCCGGTCGAAAAACCTCTTTCGGAGGTAACTGTCTATTTTTATTAACCACAGAATACACGGAACACACGGAAATTAGTAAATTGATAAGA
>JAITQV010000343.1 GCA_031288765.1 Planctomycetaceae bacterium | reverse complement strand
AAACAACCAACATGATATAAATTCAAGGTCGGCTGACGCCCAATTATATATTCCTTGTTGTCGGCAAGCCGACAATGCAACGGTGGGCGAAAACCCTTCGGCGAAACGTTGCCTACCTTATGAATTGTTAATCGTAAAATCTGCGTAATCTGCGGATTATTTTTTCCATTTATTCAATGGTTAATAAATAGACAATTACCTATTTTACGCTAAAAAATATTACAAACAAACCGCAACAATAATATAATGCCGAATCCTATTCATTCACACAGTGTCGCCGATCTGGACGAAGTTCAACTTGATTTGGGACGCCGTGAACGGTGCGGTTTTCCCGAAGTGATTTACGGCGAAGGAAAAACCAAAGAAACCATTCTAAAGATTTTTCGTTCACTTAAAGAACACGGACTCGACGGATTTGCAACACGAATTGATACGGAAAAAGGACAATTTCTTGAACAAGAATTGTCGGCAACCGGCAACTTGTATCGTTACAATCCCGTTGCGAGAACGTTTCGGCTCTTAACGTCGCCCGAATCCTCATCGGCATCTTGCGGTAAAATCGCCGTTATTTCAGCAGGAACAAGCGATGCGCCGGTTGCAGAAGAAGCCCGTGAAACAGCATTATGGACAGGTGCGGAAGTTGTGTTTATTCAGGATGTCGGAGTTGCCGGACCTCATCGGTTACAAGCAAAACTGCCGGAATTTCAGGACGCGGACGCCATTGTTGTTGTTGCAGGAATGGAAGGAGCATTGCCGAGTGTTGTCGGCGGCTTCGTCTCTTGTCCGGTAATTGCCGTACCAACAAGTATCGGTTACGGTGCAAGTTTCGGCGGTTTAGCCGCCTTACTGGGAATGTTAAATAGCTGCGCTTCAAATGTTACAGTTGTTAATATCGATGCCGGTTTCAAAGCCGGTTACGTCGCCGGACTAATCGCAAAAAGAAAAACAAAAAATTGTACGTAAACGATTGTCCGTATCAACGTTATTTTCGTAATAAGATCAAACACAAGTGTTAATCATCCGCCTGATCTCCGTCTTTGATAACAAATGTTGCAAGAAGTCGGGCAACTTCGGCAGCAAGACCGGCTTGCTTCACACTTCGCAAAACCTCATCAAAATCTTTATAGGCAGCCGGAGCTTCATCAAGCGGATAACGACGGCAATTTGTTAAAATATCGCCGTTTTCCATTTCCCGATCAACCGCTTTTTGATCAAGCACTTTAATTGCGTTACGGCGACCCATCGCTCTGCCCGCACCATGATTGATACTGTACGCACTCAACTCCGCACCAGGCAAACCAACCATCACAGCAGAACCGCCGCGAGGATTGCCCGGTAACAAAATCGGATGTCCGGTCGTTTCAAACGGCGTTCCCTTCAACGCATAATGCCCGGCAGGAAAAGCACGAGTTGCCCCCTTCCGATGAACCAAAACCGAATGATCACGCCAGTTTTCACGCCGTACAATATTGTGACTAATAAAATATACCAAATTCGCCTTCACCTCAGGAAAAACTTCCCGAAACGATTCCCAAACCAACACATTTATCAGAAGATGGTTTACCGTTGCAAAATTTGCGCCAAGCGCCATGTCGTCAAGATAATCATTCGCAGCATGAGAACCGACCGGAGCATACACTAATTCCCGATCTCCGCCCGGATAAGAAATTCCCCATTCCTTGAATTTCCGCTGCAATATCTTGAATTGTTCCGTTGCTAAAATGTTACCGAAACCGCGTGAACCGCAATGAGATAAAAACGCAACATGACCGTCTTTCAATCCGAAAACTTCGGCGGTTTTCCGCATTTGTTCGTCATCGCTTACAAAAACAATTTCACATTCTCCAAAATGATTGCCGCCGCCATACGAACCGAATTGCGTCATTTTTTCATCGAATTGTGACAAATATTTTTCCTTTACAATCCGATCAAGCCGATGTTCCAATGCTTTAACCGATTTATCGTGACCAAAATGAATGGAATCTTCGCAACGCTGCGTCCATTCAAAAGGAATACCGAATTGTTCGCAAACGGATTGAGAGGCTCCTTCGATTACTGCTTTCCGAGTTAAATTTTCTGTAAACTTTTTGCCTTTGGGAACACTTCGCTGACCTGCTCCGGCTCCGGTCGGTATTCGTTCACAAATAGTTTGGATTAAACGCCGGCGAATTTTTCGTTCTTTAATTTCCTCCGCAGGCAAATCAAACTGTAACAAAGACATCGAACACTTTATGTCAACTCCAACAGGACCCGGAAAAACATGCGACGGCGACACCATAACACAACCAATCGGCACTCCATATCCAACATGAGCATCAGGATTCAAAATTACATCCGTAACACCGGTTGCACATCGGGCATTGATGACTTGCCCAAGTGTTTTATCATCAAATGTTGCGCGAATTGCCGCATTGCCAATCACCGTAACCGGCGGGCAAGAATCTGAAACAAGTTTAGAAATAGAGTCGTTTTCCGTAGGAATTATGTACATGATCAATTATCAGATAAAATGTTTAATAATAGTTTATGGTTCATTTATCATTTTAATATTTTATCACAGTTCTTTGGGAAAGTATAGCGGTGGACGGCAAAAATTAGACCAATGAATAAGTGTAGTGTTTGAGAGATTCCAACAATTTTAGTTAAATAATGAGCAAAAAACGTATCAATTACAGTTCGCCGTTCAAGGTGAAGGCGGCGGTTGCGGCGGTTCGTCATGAGAAGACGATGAGTGAGTTATCGTCACAGTTCCAGGTTCATCCGAACCGGATAGGCAAATGGAAATCGCATCTTCTTGACTATCTTGAAACACTTTTTCAGGATAGTTGCCGGAAAAAGCCTAATGCAGAATCCGACATCAATGAGTTGTATTCCAAGATAGGTCGTCTCGAAATGGAGAACGATTTTTTGAAAAAAAATCTGCCGAGTTCCATTGAGTTACATCAAATTCTTGAGGCGGCGGATTCGTTGTTAAGTTTGTGTCATCAATACCGCCTCTTTGTGTGTTGCCGGTCAACATTTTATTACAGACCGATTCCGGTTTCCGCCAACGAGTTTGACTTGATGTCGGCGTTTGAAAAGTTTCATTTTGAACATCCTTATTATGGTTCTCGCCGTCTTGCGTTTCAATTTGGAATGAGCCGCGATAAAGCGCAACGTTTAATGCGGGACTTACATCTTGCGGCAACTTAGAGGCAGTGATGATGGATTGAAAACGGTCAATCTAATGTTTTGTTCCATCAAACTTACACCTTATTGCCGACCGTTTGGGGTCTAACTTTTGCCGTCCACCGCTAACGTTTTTAAAATCAGAAGAGCCGGACACCTATATTTATTCAGTCAGACGGGCGATCTTTCGCCGAAGGTTTTTCACCTGCCGTTGCCGACCTCTTGATTTCTTATCCAAAAACAAAAACAACCTAAAAATCCGGCAATCACAAGGTAGGCAATCGTTCGCCGGACGGTTGCGTCGGTGTTCGCCGACAAATTTTTGTTTTCACACGGCAATCGGAATCTTAACCCCGCAAGGGGTGTGATGTGCATAACCGGCGGTGAAGCGCAGCGCAACCGCCGGAT
>JAITQV010000277.1 GCA_031288765.1 Planctomycetaceae bacterium | reverse complement strand
GCAACCGTTAATAAATAAGACCAAAGCGGTGTTGTACGCCATACTGTACGGGTTGAGTTCGGTTGAAAGAGTTCTTCCGGTTTCGGATTAAATAATCCGCCGGTCGATTCCGCAATCTGTTGCAATAAATTGTTGTTTGCCGGTTTCAAATGCAGTTCTTCCGGATAACCAACCATCACTCCGCGCGATTGATTCACAAGATTCTTTTCGCCTAATCCCAAAACCGTTTGAAGATGATAACCGCCCTGATGAGTTGTTTGTTCCAAATCAATGTCCGCTTCATAATGTCCCGGCGCAGTTTGTTGCAACATTATTTCTTTTTTGTTCAGGTTAGGGTAAATCACTGTTGTCTGACCGGTTGCCTCATTAATATAACGATTTTTTTCTTCGTCCCAAACATCCAATGTTAAATGAACACCGCCGGAATATTGTTGAATTTCCAGTCTCGAACCCCGTTGATTGGATTGACGCATTATCTGCCGGATAATTTGCGCCCAGAATTTTGAATAGCCCGACCAAGTCAGCCATTCCGCTCCCCAACGACTCTTGGCATCAGAAGTGAATGCCGCAGACATCCCAAGTCCGTAACGCCACCAAACCAACAACGGATCACCTGTTCCTGTTTCATTTTGTGTTGCTAAAATAAACTGACTGGTCGGTTTTGCACGTGTTACAACATAACCCAGTAAAGGCGGCGCCGTTTCAATATCAATATTCGCCAACACTTCCGTCGGTGTTACAATTACAGGAATAAACGGTATTTCATTAATTGCGGACTTACCGGCGGTAATGGTTTCCTTTGCAAAAATTTGCGGAATTGCTTTCGGGTCGTTACAGGAATAATGCCGCCCTTTACCGTTTTGGGCTATCATCTTGAGTAATTCATTATCCGCATCGCCGACTCCGACTGTTGAAACAGTTATCTGATCGTTGACCATTTGCCGTACAATTCCTTCGTAATCACCGGCGGAACTATGTCCGTCGGTCAACAAAATAACATGTTTTAATTTCGCCGAAGTTCGCCGGAGTTGTTCGTGCGCATCGATCAAACCGGAATAAATGTTGGTTCCTCCGGCAGCTTCAATTGTGGAAATCGCAGCATTAATTGTATTGGTTGAAACAGCACTTTGGGCGGCACTGACAACATAACTTTCATGATCAAACGCAATAACTGTTATAAAATCACGAGGTGAAAGAAGTTCAACCGCCGCTTTGGCGGCATCTTTGGCAAGTTCCATTTTTTGACCGCCCATTGAACCGGAACGATCAATCACAAGGCTGATTGCAAGAGAAGGTTTTTCTTTTTCCTTTTCAAAATCGCATCGAACAGGCAATACCTCCTCAATCGGCGTTTTGTAATAAACACCAAGTCCAAACGACTGTTCACTGCCAAGCATCATCAAACCTCCGCCCAAATCTCTTAAATAAATGCACAATAATTCCATCTGATGTTGTTCTAATGATGTTGCCGGAACATTCGACAAAATAACCGCATCAAAATGATCCAGCTCTTCCAGTGTTTTCGGAACACCTTCCGCCGGTCGGAATTCCGCCGCAATATCCTGCTCCCGAAGAGCCGAAACAAGATCACGAATTGTTTTCGGTTCCGTATCAATAATCAAAACACGCGGTTTTCCGCCGGTAAACAACAACCGAGCCATACGGTTATTGTCCAGAATTGTATCGTCGCGGGCGGCAACAGTAACAGAAAACTCCTGTTGACGTTGATCTTCTACTGATTGTTGAAACCGAAAGATATTTTCACCGGTTTTGAGCGGTTTTGTTTCTTCAATGACTTTGAAAGAATCTTTATACAGTGTAATCGTCCCTTCTGTGTTACAATTACTTTGAATAACAATATCAAGGTAAAACGGTTCACCTTGCCGGACTTGAACGGGCAATTTAATATCGGTGAGTTGGACTTCGTGTTCGGCGGAAGCCGGAAGCGGTACTGTTGAAATCGTAACACCGCCCCGAACCGCCGCCGTCAAAATATCTCCCGCCGTCTCATTACCGTCACTCAAAATAACAAGATGCGGAACATAACGCGGCGGAATCAACGCAAGTGCCGGTTCCAACGCCGCCTCAATATTTGTAATATTCGTATTCAATAATTCGGATGCGGCAATAGGTTCTTGTACAATATCAGAAGAAGGAAAAACCAAAGATTCAAGAGGTTGAATTTGCGGACTTGCGGCAAAAGTTACCACACGAATGGGAGTTTTTCCGGCAATCTTTTGAGCCGACTCGATAAATTGTTGCGCTTTTTCATTTGCGGCGGTATCAATACTTCGGCTTTGATCGAGCAGAAAAACAAGCATTTTCTCGTGTGTCGGCGACATAAAAGTCAATCCGGAAAGAGCAAACACAATCAGTATCAAAATCACAACCCGAACCGTTAACGAAAAATAACGTTGCGATTTTGGAAAATCGGTCAGAGAGTAACGGAAACCCCAAATAAGAACCGCAATAAAAATTAAACCAATCAAATATTGCGGATGACTGAGTTCAAAGGACATTTTTTAGTTGATAGTTGAGAGTTCGCGTTAAAAAAAGATTAAACACGAAAATTACAAAAATTAGTTATCAGGATTATTTTCTATATCTTGACCGAGTAATCTTTTGATTTTATCTTTTTCAAAGCTGAACTGAACTGATCCGTTTTGTTTTGATATATTAATAAAATCGTCAACATGCAAATCGCCAATACGTCGCCCGTTATTCTCCGAAACCTCTTGCAATACTTCGTCAACCGTCATTACCGCTTGCTCATAAGGAACCGAGTTCCGCAATTCAAGCAATTGTAACACGTCTTGAAACACATATTTATCCAACGGCTTTTTATCATACAAAATTAGTGCGTAATTCGTTTTGCCTTTTTCACAACACGAACATGCAGAACAACATAAATATTGTTCAAAATCATCGCCAAAATACGGTTTGATTTTCTCAATCCAATCGGTTTTCGGCAATTCACCGTGTTCGGATTTGTACATCAATAATGCCAAAGATAAACGTTTCATATTAAGAGCACAATCAGCACATTGAAATGCTTTTTTAGGTATAAAACCGGTACTCATCACGTCAGTAAACATGTTGTTCATAAACATATCCGCGTAAACTTGTGCGCGTCCATCAACAGTAAGTAAATGCAAAAATGAATTTGTAACCGATGATTTATAAGAATAAGTTATTTCTTTATGCGATTCTGTACCAATAAAATTGTCAAAATAATCGTTAATCCGGCGAAAAACAATATTCGGGTTAACACTTTGGGGGTAGATAAAAAAACTTCGCCGATAGATATGCTGAATTGCTGAGTCGCTGTATGCTAAAGGCATATTATTGTTGAACCAATTCTGTACGACACTTAATGTACGAATACGTTCCCACTCAATTATATCTGTAATTGAAGGATTGGGCAGTTGATTGATTGTGTCAAAAAGGTGTTGTAATTGCTTTTGGGTTACAGGATATTTCGGATTATCTATTGGAATATGACTTGCTTTTTCTTCAATCTCTATTCCCAAATAAATATTGCCGTTAATCCGTCTTAAATGCCGTGCAAGTTTATAAATTGTTACGATGTCGTCAACCGCTCCGTCAATATCGCCTTTACCGATCCGATAATAGGTACGCACAACATATTGATCGGCAATGCCGCAAAAAAGTGCATGATAACGCAGTAACAACAAGTCAAATGCACTTTGCGGTTGGTTCGTTTTGTATGAATGTTCATTTGGAATATAGGGAACAAAAAAAACCGGTTTATGGATCATCTCCGCAATCGCATCCAACGGTTCATCAATTTTCGTAATCCAATCAGTAAGCATCGGAAACTCTTCAAGCGTCCAAGGCTGACAAGAAAATACCGGAACAATTTTCAATCTATCATCAATAGATAATTTAGAAAGTTTAAGATCATGGAGGACATTAATTTGATAATCTAAATAAGTTTTGCGAGGATTTTCCGGGAGTGTCATGGCGGGTTTGATATTTGCACCAAGACCTAATTTTGAAGACATTTGTTGTTTGTGAAAATTGTCTTCAGAAAAAATATAACCGAATTTTTGTATAAAAAGCCGGAATCCGTTCTCGTCGGTTGCCAACTCCTTCGGATAATACGCCTCTTCAAGATAACGCAAAAAGTCAACTTGACCATCCTCTGTCAAGGGTTTTGTAATTCGCGTCGTCTTTTCCGAAACCACAAGCGGAGGTACGTGAATACAGATACAATAAATCGTTAATAGCACAAGCAAAAACATAAAAACGAAAATAAAACGAGAAAAAATTCGTTTTTTCTTTGGTTTTGATGTGTTTTCAGTTTGTTGGTTTTGAGTTTGGTTTTGTTGGGTCATTTTAAATTTCTCTTCTCTTTAATTTGTATTATATTTTTGTAATATTTTAGTGGAATTTTCGTTAAAAGTTGATCAACATAAGTAAGTAATACTACGATGTCAGAGATTGGTAAATGTTGGTATTATAAATGAAAAACTTTGGAAATAAAAGACATTTTTAACAAAAAATATTTTTCCCTAAAAATCTTATTTTTTACCAATTTTTTCTAAATTTTCCTCGATAAAAAAATAGGAGGGTTCTATTGTAGAAAAGGAAAAATGTACCTGTCTATTTAAAAAGAGGTCTTTACGAATTTAGTTTTAATTTCTATAATTTGTTTTATGGGTAAACAACATCATAAAAAACGTGCCAATTATGACCAACGTCTCAGGTAACTTGAAGGCGAGAATCGTAAATTACGTAAGGAGAATGATTCGCTTCGTCAAAAAATTGATGAATTGGAATCGGCGAATCAAGAATTAGCATCGGAAAAAGATTCTTTGAGTCGCCGAGTCGATGAGCTGGAATTGGCGAATGAAGAATTAACATCAAAAAATCACGAGTTGAGCACAACGCTTGAGCAATATGCTTCGGCGACGGCATCCCGTAAGCCGACCTTTTCGATCAATTATAGTTCCGAACGTAACAATCTTGATTCGTTATCTTCCGTAAAATCTCGGTGTTGTCCGAAACGTTCCAAAAATTTACGCTGTTGCGAATATGGAATTGAGTTTTTGCTCATGCTTGCTCATCATGCTTATTAGCGTCACGGATGATTATGCGTGTTACGATTCTATATTTAGCCAACATCAATTATGCTGGGCACATTTTCTTCGCAAGGCGGCGGAATTGATGTTACGCAACCCGACGAACCGTTCTTATCGTCAATTTTATGTACGTCTCCTTTTGCTGTACCGTCAGGCAAAACGTTACCAACA
>JAITQV010000212.1 GCA_031288765.1 Planctomycetaceae bacterium | reverse complement strand
TAGCGTTTAACCGCCATACTTCGGAAATATTTCAGCGGTTTTGTTTTTTTGAGAATACAAAACATACAAAAAGATAAAAACCGCTGATAATATTACAATTTTACCTTTACTTTTAACTTGAACCTTAAAAATGAGAACATTATTTTTGCTATTCGTTGTTGTTTCCGTTTTAATGTGCGGATGCAGCAGCAAACCGTATCAACCAAAAAAGAAATCGGAAAGTATTACCGGAACGGTAACTTTCAACGATAAAACCGTTGCGAATGCGGAGATTTGCTTCTTCGATCCTGCACATGGTGTTAATTTTACCGTCAAAACCGACGCAGAAGGAAAATTTACTGTTGCGCCGAAAGATTTGCCGGTCGGACGTTACTCAACTTTTATTACGCCGGCTAATCCAAAAGATATTCCGAAAAAATATCAAAGCCCGCTGGGATCTCCGCTTATTCTCGAAATCAACGAGGGAAGCAATGATTTGAAGATTGTGTTGGATAATAAAAATTCCTGATTGTGTCCCATTTTGGGAAGACAATTGTTTATGTCAAAAATCCGTAGGCAGGCGATGGCGGGTGAAAACCGCAGGATAAAAAAACTTCGGCGAAACATTGCCTGCCTTTTTCCCGCAAATTTATCAAAAACATGTTACAAAAGCCGGAAAACACACGGGAATTTTTTTTCATATCACGTGAAATTTTTTTTATTTCCCAAAGGATCAAAACATTTACACGTGTGAATTTTTCTTTTTCACGTGAACTGAAAACGATTTCACGAGAGATAGAACCCGTTTCACGAGAGGAAACACCCCAAACACACGTGAAACGGACTTAAATTCACGTGAGATGGACTTGAGTTCACGTGAAATGAAAACCATAACACGGGAAATAAAAAAAATTTCACGTGAAATAGAAAAAATCACACGTGTTGTTTTTCGGTTTTACTCCCAAAAACAACTAATTTTAACCTCTAATTTGTTAAACTGCTAATATTCTGGAACGCCTGATTATCCATTTAATGTCTTTGGTCAACATAACTTATGACCAATCGAACATATTTTTAGCCTCCCTTTCGGACACAAAGCATCTTCATCTCTTTTGTACCTATTCAGTCAGGTAGGTAGCCTTGTTGTTAATAGTTTATAGTGAATAGTTCATAGTTCGCAAGCGGAATTGTTGTGTTGCGGTAGGAAATCCCCATCCGACACTATTACCTATTCCCTCTAAACTATTAACTAAAACGCCGCCTGCCCCTCAATTAGAAATCTTCAAGAAAAAATCGCTTGATTTTTTGACCGGAATCAGTAAACTAAGCCGATTAAGTATGAATACTCCCTCCTTCAGACTCCAAAACTTCAAGCAAAAATGTGCAATAAACCCCAATCCGGTGTTTCCTATTTAGTTGTTCCGTTCGGGAGTTCCCGCCAACTGTTTCTTGTTGCCGAACCGGAAGAAAATTATCTTTGCAGCGGAGATAACACCCAAGGACATGGACAAACCGTCTCCGATTGGTCACGCCAAACCCGTAACCTGCTCAAATCCTGCCAATCCGTGTTGCACCGGGAACATTTCGGTGAAAATACCGCTCTAACCGGTCATTTTTTTTTGGCGGATATCGGAAAAAAAGAACTCGTCCGGCAAATTTTTTCCGAAATTTTCCCCCAATATTCTTGTGCCTTCACATTTGTTCCGCAATCACCGGCAAACGGCGCGGCTCTCAGTCTCGAACTCTGGGCAATTGCCGGCGGAACTGCAACTTCTATTCCCGCCTCCGCCGAACCGCCCCAATCCGGTTTCGCCCTAACAACAGAATTTGATGATTTGCGGTGGTTTTTTATCGGTGATGTGCGACCGGATTATTTACCCGTCGGCTCTTATGCACGATCATTGGACGCTTTCAAGCGGCTCGGACGGCAACTCGAACAAAACGGATTTTCCTTAGAACAAATTGTTCGGACATGGATTTATCAGGGACATCTCGTCCTGCCCGAAGGAAAAACTCAACGATACAAAGAACTCAACCGAGCCAGAACCGATTTTTTCAAAGGCGTGGAATTTCTCAAGGATTATTTGCCGTTGGAACATCAGGGAGAAGTTTATCCGGCAAGTACGGGTATTGGAGCGGATGATGTTGATGTGGTGATTGGGGCGATTGCCGTTTCAACACGCCGCAAAGATTTCACAGCAGTTCCTTTGGAAAACCCGAACCAAACTTCCGCATTCGATTACGGATCCGTCTATAGCCCGCAAAGTCCGAAGTTCTCCAGAGCAATGGCTCTGGCTGTTGGGGATTCTTGTTTTGTTTTCGTTTCCGGTACCGCAAGCATCACGGAATCGGAAAGCCGGTTCCTCGAAAATCCCGAAAAACAAACCGAACAAACTTTGGATAATATTGCGGCGTTGATTGACGGCAAAAATCTCGAAAAACACGGAATTTCAGGATTTGTTTCCGATCTCGGACATTTGAAGAGCGCCCGTGTTTACGTCAAACGCCCCAATGAATTAGCAATAATCAAAAAGGTTTGCGATAAACGGCTCGGTTCTATTCCAACGTTATACACAATTGCGGATGTTTGCCGCCCGGAACTGCTTGTTGAAATCGAAGGTTTGGTCGTCCTAAACCGCTGACCATTCTAACAAAAGCATTGCACACTAAATTGCTCTTGCTCTTGTTAAACCTGTTGCTAAACCGACCGGAACAACCTATCTTTAACCTTCAAACACAAAACAAAATTCGTAAAAGGGAAAAAAATTGTGGATCGATTGATTATTCCATTGGAGGGAACTTTGGACGCCGCCGTTGTTTTGCCCGGTTCCAAAAGTATGACCAATCGGGCGTTAATTTTGGCGGCGCTGTCGGAAGGGACAACCGTATTGGAGGGAGTGCTTGATTCGGAGGACACGCAAGTCTTGTTCGACGCCTTGCGGCAACTCGGTCTGGAAATCGAACACCGTTCCAACCGCCAAATACGCATAACCGGAACACGCGGAATTTTTCCCAATCGCTCTGCGGAAATCTATGTCGGCAACAGCGGAACCACCGCACGGTTTTTAACCGCTTTGCTGGCATTTTCCGATGGAAAATACCGCATCTACGGCAAACCGCGCATGCACGAACGCCCCATCCGTGATTTGATTGACGCTTTGCAATCATTGGGCGCGAAAATTTGTTATGATGAAAAAGCCGGTTTTCCGCCGTTGTCTTTTTCCGGTGCCGATCAACAGTCGTCTGTAACTGTTTCCGGCGTGAAACGGGCAAAATCCGCAACTGTTTCCGGTTCCGTTTCCAGTCAATTTTTAAGTGCTTTGCTTATGGCGGCTCCGTTGGCTGCCCAATCGGGAAATGTCGAACTCCATGTTTCGGGAAATCTTGTTTCAAAGCCTTATATTCGTATGACGCTTGAAATGATGAAGTCGTTTGGAGTTGTTGCGGAAGCGGTTGGTGATTTTGAAACATTCCGGTTTGCGGCGGGAACCGCTTATCAAACTCCCGAAACGTATCGAATTGAGCCGGATGCTTCGGGGGCGTCGTATTTTTTTGCGGCGGCGGCAATTTGCGGCGGTTCGGTAACGGTTTTGGGGTTATCGCGGCAATCTCTGCAAGGTGATGTTGCGTTTGTTGATTGTCTTGAAAAAATGGGGTGTGAAGTTCAACGGCAACATGATTCGATTACGGTAAGCCGTTCGGTTGAAACGCCGCTTCGGGGGATTTCGGTTGACATGAATTCGTTGAGCGATACCGCCCAAACGCTTGCGGTAACAGCGTTGTTTGCCGAAGGAATTACGGAAATCACCAACATAGAACATGTTCGGTTCAAAGAGACAGACCGTATTGCCGATCTTGCAACGGAATTACGGCGGTTTGGGGCGGCGGCGGAAGAACGTCCCGACGGTTTACGGATTACTCCGCCGCAACAATTAATTCCGGCAACTGTTGAAACTTACGATGATCACCGGATGGCAATGAGTTTTTCGGTGGCGGGTTTACGGTTACGCGGAGTGGTGATTAAGAACCCGGAATGTACCCGAAAAACGTTTCCTGATTTTTTTGACCTTCTGGACTCTTTGAAAAAAACTCAATCCGAAATTAGCGGATAGACTTTTCACGGTTATCAATGACCGTTTTTTAGGAAGGTGAGCGTTTTGCCTTTTTGGAATAGGGGATTTTGATTTTAAGAAACTTCTCCATGTCTATTTTTTGGCGGGATTTACGAAATTGACAGAATAAAAAACAAATAAAATCCTGTAAATCTTGTTTCTTCTATCCAAAAGATTTTACAGGGAAGAAATCAGCATGCCTGTCAAAACAATGAAAATAAGAACGGCAAGCAACATGATCACAGTAAAAGCAATCGCGAACGCAAGCCGTATCAGATTCCAGCCAAGCTGGATCACTTCATCGGCAGTGCCTTTGGTAAGCGCCTTGACTTTGGACATCGACATTTCGAAGGACGAAAATGCCGTAAACATCTGATTCAACGGCACGGTTATTCCGGCGAACGTGGTGCGTATCGCCGCCGTTGTCAAAAAGATTTGTTGTATCTTTTTACCGAATTCCTTGAATTTGTTTTGTACCTGTTCGATTTTTTGTTGAATATTTTTATCGTTGCCGATAATATCAATAAC
>JAITQV010000035.1 GCA_031288765.1 Planctomycetaceae bacterium | reverse complement strand
AGCTTCTGCTGGGCTTTTTCTTTGTTTGCGATCAATTGCTGTTCGCAAGTCGCAATTTTTTTCTCCAGCCGCTGTTCGCTTTTGGTTTTCAATTTCATAAATTCTCCTTTTAGCTTAGTAAAAAATCTTGTATTTTCATAAATAATTGATAACAAATGGGTTATCGATAATGACTATTCTATACCTTTTCACTAAAAATAAAAGAACCCCCAAATTTTGAACACCCTACCTGCAAGGGCGAGATTATGGTTATGTTGGCGGATAATCTCGCCCCGTGCGGGGCTTATATTTTTGGGGGTTGTGATCCGGCGGTTGCGCTGCGCTCCACCGCCGGTTATGCACATCACACCCCTTGCGGGGTTAAGATTCCGATTGCCGTGTGAAAACAAAAATTCGCCGCCTAACATCGGCGCAACCCTTCGGCGAGCGATTGCCAACCTCTGGAATTGTTAATCGTGAAATAGGTGAACGGTTACCGACCGGACGGAATAGATACAATAATTCAACAAAACACGGAATAAATACAAAAATCCGAAAAAAATTATTGGAATTATTTTAGAGTCGTATAGACGGAAGCGGTTGGTTGTTGTTATAATTGAGGGCTGATTTTCCAATTGTTGAAGTGAACCGTTTCTATTTCCAAGAATAAAAGTTGCGGTTTCCTTTGTGGTCACGCTAAAATTATGAACGGAGATTTCTATGTTTTCTTCAATTTCTACAATGAATCGTCGTAGCTTTCTTGCGGCAGCGTCAACCGTTGCCATTTCCCCTTTGGTTCTCCCGTCTTATGTTTTAGGCAGGGAAGGAGTTGTTCCGCCGAACGAACAACTCGTCATGGCTTTGGTCGGTTACGGCAATCGCGGCAGCGAAATTATCGGCGGATTTCTCGGTGACCGGAAAAATTTCCGGGTTGTTGCTGTTTGCGATTGTTATGAAAAACACTTAAACGCCGGCAAAAACCGTGTTGATTCAACTTACGGCAATTCCGATTGCAAATCTTACAGCCGTTACGAAGACGTTTTGGATCGGGCGGATATTGACGTGGTTGCAATTGCAACACCGGATCATTGGCATACAAAAATCACCGTCGAAGCCTGTCAAGCGGGAAAAGATGTTTTCTGTGAAAAACCCTTAACTCTTTGCCCGATTGAAAGCCGTCAAATTGTTGCGGCGGCGCGAAAATACAATCGGGTGTGCAGCAGCGGTTCGCAACGGGTTTTGGAGGATTACGGATATATGGCGCCCATTGTTCAAAGCGGGGCATTGGGCGAAGTCAAAGAGGCGTTCCTTCAAGTGGGCGGTCCTCCGCAAGACTGTTATCTTCCTGAAGAGGAGATTCCGGCGGGTTTTGACTGGGATCGTTGGCTGGGACCGGCGCCTTGGGCTCCTTTCAACGCGGATCGTTGTAGCGGAAGTTATGGCGGCGGTTGGCGGCGGTTTTGGGATTACGGTAATGGTTTTCTTGCCGACTGGGGAGCACACAAATTGGGCGGGGTTTTGTATGTTCTTGGGATTGATCACCTCGAACCCGTTGAAATACTTCCGCCGAAATGTGAAGCCAACCCCGAAGATTATTTAACTTGGATTTATCCCGGCGGTATTAAAATTCACCATGTCAAGGACGGACATGATATTACGTTGGCGGGTTCCGAACGGGAATTTCGGCATCAGCAGGATCGCGGTAAAATCAAACCGCTTCATGCTGTTGATGTTCGGTGTTACAGCGGCGGAACCGTCAGAATTCAGGATGATTTTGCGTATTGTGTTCGCAACCGGCTTCGACCGTTTCAGGATTTTTTTTACGGAGCCGCTACCGCAACAGCGTGTCAACTCGCCAACATTACTTACAAACTGAACCGACCGTTAAAATGGGATGCCGAAAAAACCGCCTTCAATGACGAACAAGCGGATCGTTTTGTCGTAAGACCCAAACGGTCTCCATACATTATTAATTGAGAGTAATTGAGAGTAATTGAGAGTGGAGAGTTGATAGCGGAAAGTGAATTGTGAGGGCAAATGGGACATTAAAAAACTGGAAAAACTGCCTTTAATGTTCCAATTTGCCCTTAATGTCTGATACACAAATTCCAGCTCGGTTTTCCTGACTGTTCCTAATTGTTTCCGGTTAATAATATTTCGTAAACAATTACCGTATCAATGTCCGCCGCTAAGACCAAGTATCAGCAATACAAGCGGAATAAGGTTCACGGCAAGCCCGATAATAATAAGCGTCATTTTCGGGTTATCCTTTTTGTACAATGCGGCATCGCAAATACAAAGGATTCTGTTCACAATTTGAAAGGGAATTCCAATGATGAAAAAACATTGGATAAACCCGATCATATCGGACAAAAAAACCAGTCCGCCTGCAAGCAAACGTCCTTGACAGAGTTGTCCGACTCCGCTGAAAAAGAATGTAAGCAAGGCATACATTCCCTGACTTTCCTGAACAATCACAATCGTTTGATTGTTTTCCTTGTCGGGATTTGAATTTTGATTCGAATAAGGATTCGACATAATTAGTTTCCTTTCTTTTTGAAACTGTAAAGTTGTAAAGTGTTGGTTAAAAGTGTTGGTTAAAAGTGTTTGTAAAACGGTTAAAGTTGTTAATACTGTAATTTTTTTCCGCAACAAATAAACTTCGCTGCGGAAAAACACGGTCATATTTTTTTGATTAAAAATCAAATTGCACGTTTCCCCAACCGCTGCTCCAAACATCAAATACAAGTTTATTGTTTGAAAATTTGATACGTACTTTGTCGCGGTCTCTACTCATCAACGTGTCCATCATCTTGAATTTTATTGCTTCATTACGGTAATCAGGAAATGAATTGTCTTTTTTGAATGAACGGGAGTCTTCCAGAGTTCCTGTTGCGGGATATTCGGCAACTTCCTTTGTATTTACGGAAACAGTAAATTTACGCTTAAACTGCGGATAATCGGGTGAATAATAAACACCGTTTATAATGGTTTTATCAGCATTTTCGTAATTTCCGAAAAGAACAACAACACTTCCGCCGGTATCTTTATATTTCCAACTGCCTTCATATTTAACGTTGGGTTTGCAAAGTTTCAGAAAATTTTCCTTCTGCGATGTTAAAGCGTTTTCAAATTTTTTGTTCAAATCATTGATTGTTGTATCAACTTTATTAACGTAATCTTTTCGTTTTTGAATGATATCTTCGACGGCTTTTTTTGTTTCGGGGTTGTCAAGTTTTTTAACACTGTCGTTTAGACCTGATTCGGGATAACAACTCCCTACACTTGGCGAAGTTTTGAACTGCACACTTACATTCCACGTGTTGCCGTAACGGTTTAACACAACAATTCCTCCGGCTTTGTCGGCACTGCCTTTCGCACGTTTTACATTAACGAAATGAAAACGGTTCAATTGGTCTTGCGGATATTCATTGCGCAAATTTGTTTTGTAAGGTTCCGGCAATTTGTAAACTTTTTCTTCGGCTTGTTTGAGTTCGCCTTCGTAAAGGTTTTTGATACCGAGTTTTTCCAAACCGTCTTTAACCGAAATATCTTCGTACAAATTTTCTTTCGCACGTAAATTTACGGAAAAATCACCGGAACAGGATTGAGCGGTTTTCTCAATCCAATTCACCGTAACATCCGCAATCTCAAACGGCGAATCCGAAACAAATTCTTTCCAAATTTGAGTTTTAACGATTTCGTTTAACTCTTTTTCGTCCGGAGTTTTTTGCTTATTGGATGGTTGTAAAGAGTTGGACGATTGATTTGTATTGGCGCTGCTCCAAACTCTTTTCTGAAAATCATCGGTACTTTCGTTGTTACCGCTATTTCCGCAGCCGGTCAAACACAGGGCAATAAATAATGTTGCCGCAAACATGATTGTTTTTTTGTAATTCATTTTTTCTTTGAGTTTAATTTTAGTTGTTGAGAATGATCGTCAGTTAAAGATCATGAGTTAAGTTTACATCAACAGCAACCATACTGCTTACTGCCGATCTCTTTTCTGCAAAAGCCGGCGAATTATAACGGGCGAATGTTTTTTCGCGTTAATTATTTTTTTTGCGCGGCGCATAAACCAGCCGAAACCCTTTTATTTTTTGGGTGGAAAAATTTTCCTCGGTTATGATTTCGTAGGAAAATTCATTCTTTTTTAGATCTTTTTGTGTGCGGCAAAAGTTCAAGAGTTACAGAAAAAAGTCTTAAAACTTTGGTAATTATT
>JAITQV010000019.1 GCA_031288765.1 Planctomycetaceae bacterium | reverse complement strand
AAAGAAAGTAACCGATTAAAATCCAAAATACGCGCTCGTATCGAACATATTTTTGGTGCGCAAAAAATGCGAATGGGCAATGAGATTTTGAGAACGGTTGGAATGATTCGTGCGAAA
Source organism: Planctomycetaceae bacterium (assembly GCA_031288765.1). Classification (GTDB taxonomy): domain Bacteria; phylum Planctomycetota; class Planctomycetia; order Pirellulales; family Thermoguttaceae; genus WRKP01. The sequence goes on along the minus strand of JAITQV010000019.1, from coordinate 8,907 downwards.
TTTCAAATTGGAATGCGGAATTTAGTTTACTATATGAGCCGTGTGGTGAGTTTGAAACGCGTTAAAAGTATATAATAAAGCCGGATTATCCGCGTAAACTGCCTTAATCGGCAATAAAAAATCGAGAAAAACAAAAATGATTCAATAGAAAAAAACAAAAATCAGACCAAAAATTTCAAAAAAAAAAAAACTAAAAATTCAAAAAAATAAAACTATAAAACCAATTATTAGAGATGCCCAATTCAAAAAACCGTAAATCCCGCCGATTTCTACCGACATGCCGCCCCTTACAAGATAGGATTTCGTAGAGAACAAATCGTTCACAATAGATTTAACGTGTTGCGGCAAATTCTCCGCATACCACACCCCCCAACTCCCGCCATCAACCCCCCATTAAAAAAGACTTTACCCTAAACTTTCGATTTGGGCGTAGATTTGTTGTTCGGTAAAGCCTTCAATGTCAACACTCTTCGACGGGCAAATCGCAACACATGTCCCGCACCCCATACACAACCCCGGATTCACACGCGCCGTCCATTTCACAAGTTTGCCGTTTCGGTCTTTGATTTCAACCCTGTCAATCGCGCCGTAAGGACACGCCCGTCCGCAAGCAAAACACGCCACACAACGCTGCTCGTCCACTTTGGCAATTTCCGGTTCGCGGGTTAATACCGGTTGGCTTAACATGATCATAACTTTGGCGGCGGCGGCGGACGCTTGAGCAACCGCTTCGGGAATGTCTTTGGGAGCCTGACACGCGCCGCATACAAATATTCCTGCAGAATTCGTCTCAACCGGACGTAACTTCGGATGCGATTCCGTCAAAAAACCGTATTCGTCATAACCCACCCCCAACTTCTGAGCAAGAGGTTCAACCCCCTCCGTAGGACACATTGCGCTCGCAAGAACTACCATGTCCGCCTCGACGGTTACAGGACAACCCGCCAACGTGTCAACCCCGCGAACAACCAACTTGCCGTCTTCCTGTGTAATTTTTGAAACCCGACCGCGATGATAAATCGCTCCGTCTTGTTCGATGGCGCGACGGACAAATTCATCGTATTTCTTGCCGCCGCTCCTAATGTCCATGTAAAAAACATGCGCCTCGCCGTGGTGCACCTTGTGCTTGTAAAGCATAGTGTGCTTCGCCGTGTACATACAACAAATTTTCGAACAATAGTTAATCCCTTTGGCGTTATCGCGTGAGCCTACGCATTTAATAAAAACAACTTTTTCCGGTATTTTGCCGTCCGAAGGTCTTTTGGGTTCGCCGTTTGTCGGACCGGACGCTGAAATAAGCCTCTCAAACTGCAACGCGTCAATAACGTCTTTATATTTTCCGTAACCGTATTCGCCGTAACCGGATTGTTTACTGTCTTCCGGTTTTTTGGTGATGGTGTAAAGCCGGTAACCGGTCGCAACAACAATCGCGCCAACTTCTTCAGTAACAACTTCGTCTTTATCGTCGTAGTTAATCGCGCCGGCAGCGCATTTTTTCGAGCAAATGCCGCATTTACCGGTCTTGAATTTCATGCAATTGGCGGCGTCAATAACGGGTTTTGACGGAACGGCTTGCGGAAACGGAATATAAATGGCAGTGCGGTTTCCGAGACCGTAATCGAATGTGTTGGGAATTTTCTTTTGCGGGCAAGAGTTCCAACATGCGCCGCAACCCGTACATTTTTTCATGTCAACATACCGCGCTTTCTTGCGGACGTTTACTTTGAAATTGCCGACATAACCTTCAACGGATTCGACTTCGGAGTAAGTCATGAGTTTAATTTTCGGGTGTTGACCGACTTCAACCATTCGCGGCGTAAGAATACATTGGGAACAGTCGAGAGTGGGGAATGTTTCGGACAAGCCCGCCATTTTCCCCCCAACAGAAGGTTCTTTTTCGACAAGAACAACTTCGTGTCCCGCCGCCGCAATATCAAGCGCGGCTTGGATGCCCGCAACGCCGCCGCCAATTACCATTGCCTTTTTGGTAACCGGAACTTCAATGGGAAACAACGCATGATTGTGCTTTACTTTTTCGACGGACATTCGGATAAGATCGATTGCCTTCGCTGTTGCTTCGGTTTTGTTGGGATGAACCCACGAACAATGCTCGCGGATATTCGCCATTTCAACAAGATACGGATTGATTCCGGCTTGTTCGACGGCTTTTCTGAATGTTTTAAGATGCATGTGCGGCGAACAAGACGCAACAACAACCGCAGTAAGTCCGAGTTCCTTAATTTTTTGCAAGATTAATTGTTGACCGGGTTCGGAACACATATATTTGTAGGTTACGGCGCAATACACGCCCGGCAATTTAGCGATTTCTTCGGTAACTTTTTCGCAATCCACAGTTCGCGCGATATTCTCGCCGCACCAACATGTAAAAACTCCGATTTTCATAAGATTGGGTCAGGGTTAAATTTTAGGATTAAGTTTTCGGGGTAAATTTTATTTTTAGGTTTACAATTATACTTTCCAAAAATCTCCGCTCCAAAAGGACAATACACAACAACCTTCCACAACTCTTAATATAAAACTTCGCACCATTATTACCTCTTCACACACTACGCCCGACAGGAATCGAACCTGTAACCTACGGATTAGAAATCCGTTGCTCTATCCAATTGAGCTACGAGCGCAAATCAGAATTTAACTCAGAAATATATTAAGAGAATTTCTAAAAACCTCCTTTTTCAAAACTCACAATGTTAAAAAAACAAGACTTTTTTGAAAATTGTTTTGTCCGAAATCGGGTTTTTTAGAAGTTCTCTTAAATATAAAAGTTGTCCTTTATAAATAACACCTTTTCTAAATTTCAATATTTCTTATTTCAAAAACAAAAACCGGGGAATAGAATTTTTTGTATGGAAAATTCCATACCCCGATCCTTATTTCAAAATTCAATCAGATGACTGCTCGCCTATTTATTCGTACTTCCAATTTCATATTTCCCTTGCACATTCCCCTACACAGGAAAAAATTGGAAATGCCCTCCGAAAATCCCGTCATATCATAAAACGTAATACCAAAATACTAAAAGGAATAAATAACATCCAAACAGCAGCCGTTGAAAGATGCGGTCCCTTCCACCAATGCCGGCGTCGCTTACTCATAAGTTTCTCCAAAAAAGATTGTTTTTTAATTAAGTTTGTGAAAGAACTGTAATACCTCCTACAAACATGTTGACAAATTATATCCCTCCGACAATGTTTGACAATCCCCCAACCACAATTTATTACAAAATACCCCTCTGTGGAATCTTTGATCGGAAATATGTTCCGCAATGAATTTTCAGCATAATACACGGAATTTAAATTTTGATTTTGCGTAAATGAATAAAAAAGTTATATTCAGCCGAATTTTTTGCTTGTTTTTTGCAAATATCTAATTTAAAATAACTTACATAAAATTTTAGTAATAATTTTAATCAATTACATCTTCTGAAATTATATTATATTTTTAATTGAATACGATATAAGAACTTACGTTAAAAATCGCAAATTCGGCTAAAATATTATTAAGAATAAAAAATAAATTGAAAAAACCGGATAAAGTAAACGTAAACCATTGTTTTTCAATAGATTACTTTGTTTTTAACCATTGCCGCCCATCATCAAACCGCCAAAAAACTCTTCTTGCCATTTTTTGCTAAAAAATAATTTTTGGCTGGTCGATTGACTTTACCAATATTTGAGTTATACTGTGCTTGTAAGTCATTTTAACCGCTTTGACCAAAAAATTTACATAATTTAGAAAAATATAGCAAATTATTAAATTAAAACGGTTGTTTCGACCAATATATTACACAGACAACTGAGGCACACACCATGAGAAGCAAAAAAACACAAAGTGCTCGGCAACTGATTTTAGATACGGCTTGCCAACTTTTTAGTAAGTTGGGTTATAACAATGTTACTACTCGAATGATTGCCGAAAAAGCCAATGTTAATCAGGGAAGTATTCATTATCACTTCAGCTCCAAAGAAGATTTGTATGTTGAAGTTTACAAATTAGCCAATGGTATTGCCAATGCACTGGATATTGAAACTCTTCTCAATGAAGAACCAACACTTTTCGACACTCCGGAGGGAAAAAGTTATGCGATTTTTCGAATTGTTTCCGATTGGTTTCATCGCCATTTTTACATCTCCGAAGAATGGAAACCTCGTCTCATTTTTCGAGAGTTGTTTGAACCTTCGCCTGTTTATGACCGGCTTGTCGAAGAAGTTTTTAAACCGGAAACCAAAAGCCGATTGCGGTTATATTCCTTACTTGTTCCCGATGCGCCTTATGCCGAAGCCTATGTTTGGGTTCACTATCCCGACTCGCAAGTAGTTTATTATTGGCTCACAAGACAAAATATTATACGTTATCACGGTTACCGGTTTTTTGAAGAGAATAAATATCTTCTTATGAAGATTACCATTCGAAATATGCTTCGTGCGCTTGATTTGCCTTTAATCGAAGTATTGAAATAAAAATGTTCCGTTTTGTAATTTAGCCGGAATTAAAATACAAAAAAAGCAAACCGGTTTGATCGTTTGAAAATAATTAAAGACCTTAGATTTTCACCATTTTTCAACGAAAGACCAGACATGGCTGATACTCGAGAGTTACTGTTAAATGCCGCCTGCCTGCTTTTTGCAGAATATGGTTTTAGTAAAGTTACGACACGGATGATTGCCCAAAAAGCGAATGTGAATTTGGGAAGTATTCATTACTATTTCAGCAGTAAGGAAGAACTTTATTTTGAAACATTTCGTATAGCAATCAACGCTGATTTTCCTTTAACAATTGAAAAGCTTTTAGCGGTTGATCCGGCTTTGCTGACCACTCCCGAAGGAAAAGCGTACGCGATTCAACGCCTGACTTATGATTATTATAAACGTCACTACAATATTCCTGAAAAATGGAAAAGGCAACTGATTTTTCGGGAATTGTTTAATCCGTCGCCTGTGTATCAAAAATTGGTGGAAGAGGTGTTAAAACACGAATCGGAAAAAATGGTGGAATTTTATTTTATGCTTGTTCCCAATGCTTCCTTTGCCGACGCGTTTGTTTGGGCGCATTATCCCGATACACAGGCAACTTTTTATTTGATGGCTGAAACAGTAATTTTAGAACATCTTGGTCGGGATTTTATGGAAGAACTAAACCAAAAAGTTATGAAAACTACAACCCGAATGATGATTATGTCATTAAATTTACCGGTTCCCGAAATGTTGAAATAATTGTGAATTTATTTGGTGTTTCCTTTTTTACTTTATTATTCACAAAATACTTGGTCAATATTGTTGTTTGGCATTGTTATTTGGCAACGGCAATATTGTTTTGGATAAAGTGATTTTTTTTGCTTGATATTTTTCGAATATTCAGGTACAATAAAATCAATGTTGATTTCCGAAAAGGATGAATAAATTTCTTTGTTACAATTTGAAATTTAGGCAGACTTTTTAACTTTTTTCGTGTCTTTTCTTTTCGTTATTTTGAGGTTTATAAAAAGTGTGAAATATCGTAGTCGGAAAGAACGATAGTTCTTGGTTTTATTCATGCGGTAGCAACAGATCCGATTTCGGATATTATCGGTTGTTTATTGTTATGAGTTGAGACCGGCTTCAGAATAACGATGTTTTTTACTGTACTCTTTTTGAATGACAGCTATGTTACTTACATTGAATCCCAAGAGGACTGTGATGCACCGTTATTATTCCCTTAATGTTATTAAGGAATTGAGTGATCAACAGGTTCGTTATGCACCCCGGGATAAAAAAATCGAGCAATGCCGCCGTGCCGAAAGACTTTATCAGGAAATCAGCCGGAATGAAACATATACTTACCGTTTCATTTGTGCCGGTATAACTGACTTTCGGGCGGAGATGCATCAGGATGTCATCCTTGATGGAAAAAAGGTCAAACATGATCTTTTACTTTTTATTGAGGATGTTTATGATGCGGCGAACGTTTCCGTTGCGGAAGTTAACGAAAAAGTCTGGACGATTGAGGAACTTTGTAAACGGTTCAATGTTTCCAGCAAAACGATTTCACGTTGGCGAAAACAAGGGCTTGTTACGCGCCGGTTTATTTTTGGAAAGAAGAAACGAGTTGGTTTTCTTCAAAGTTCAATTGACGATTTTCTCAAAAATGAAACGAAACGTATTGAGCGGGGCGAACGTTTTAGCCAATTGAGTGATCAGGAAAAGCAATTCATTATTTCATCAGCGAGGCGATTTGTCGGCATGTCGGTTTCTCCGACGGAAGTTGCCAAACGAATTGCCCGATACATGGGGCGAAGTGTGGAAACAATTCGTTACACATTGAAAACGTTTGACGAAAACAATACGGATGTTCCGCTTTTTCCGAACAGAAATACTCCTTTGGAAGAAAACGTTAAACAGAAAATATTTGAGGAATTTCGTCGGGGAATTTCCGTTGAAAAATTAGCTCATATTTATCATCGGACGCGCGGCAGTATTTACCGAATTATCGGGCAACTTCGTGCCAAACGCATTGATGAATTGGTTCTTAGTTTCATTGATAATTCGGAATTTCACGAAATAACCTTGGAAAGAGAAAGAATTATTTTGGGACAGATGCCGGTGAGTGCATCGCAGCATTTGCCCAAAAAGCGGACATTTTCGGCGGGGTTACAGCCGTTGCCGGAACCGATTCCGGTTTTTGTCGAAGTGCCGGACGGTTTGGAAAATCCCGATTCTGTTTCCGAACAGACGGATTCTTCCGGTGAATTGAATTTGCCGCCTTATCTTTCGGGGTTGTACAAAATTCCGCTTCTCAGTGCGGAGCAGGAAATGCATTTATTTCGCAAAATGAATTACCTGAAATTCAAAGCCTCGAAATTTCGGGAGCAGCATGATTCATCGCATCCTAAAATTCATTTGATGGCGAAAATTGAAACATTATATGAGCAGGCGGTTACTACGAAGAATGAGATTGTTTCGGCGAATCTCCGGCTTGTTGTTTCTATTGCCAAACGCCATATTGGTCCTTATTCGACATTTTTTGATCTGATAAGCGACGGCAATTTTTCGTTGCTTCGGGCGGTTGAGAAATTTGATTATAGTCGCGGGAATCGGTTTAGTACGTATGCGACTTGGGCGGTTACGAGAAACTTTGCCCGAACGATTCCCGATGAAAAAAAGCATCGTGATCGGTTCCATTTAAATGAGGAGGAGTTGCTTAGTGCAACTATAGATATGCGTGGAAACTTACAACAGGAAGAACGGGATCAATTTGAACGCCGTCAACAAATTGGTCATCTTCTGAACGAATTGGATGAACGGGAACAAAAAATTATCATTAGCCGATTTGGAATTGGCAGTACGGAAGCGCCGTTGACGCTCAACGAAGTGGGAGCGGAAATAGGTGTTACGAAAGAGCGTGTCCGGCAAATCGAAGCCAGAGCGCTTGCCAAACTCCGAAAAGTTGCTGAGGAGGAAAACCTTGAAATTCCGGGACTATGAAGTTTCGTAGCAAAAGTTACGCAACAAAAAAACGGTAATAATTCATGTCGGTTGACAAACCGGCGATGTTTCACCGAACATATTGTGTGAACGATAACCGATTATGAATTATTGGCAACTGTTCATGTTCCTTGTAATATTTCAACGGTTTTATTTTTTTCCGGCAGGCAGGTAATTGTTTGGAAATCGGTTACCTACCTGTTATGAACTCCAAAAATCGCAGAAAATTACCCGTAAACTCCTAAAATGTCGTGCGGCAATTACCAATTGTCACACGACAATTACCGGTTGTCGCACGACATCTGTCGGCTGTCACACGACAATTGTCGGTTGTCGCACGACAATTGACGGTTGCCAAACGACAATTGCTGGTTGTCGCACGACAATTGTCGTCTGTCGCACGACAATTGCCGTCTGTCGCACGACAATTACCGGTTGTCATACGACAATTGCCGATTGTCACACGACAATTACCGGTTGTCGCACGACATTTTTTGCATTTTGCACGTCTGAATGCTTCAAAAAGATACAAATTCGCCCAAAATTGCCGCAAAATAATGCAATTCGGTCAAATTTTCTGTATTTATTCAGTGGAATGATTTTTTTGTTCTAAACCCGAAGGACGAGATGTACATAAGCGGCGGTAAAGCGAAACGCAATTGCCGGATCGGGTTGTGCAAGTAGTATTGTCCTACGCCCTGCAAGGGCAATAGAAGCTAGCCCGCCGCAACGCGGCGGGTAAATTATCCGTAAAAAACACCAACGCCCTGAAAGGGCAGTATATTAGTTGATAGTGAATAGTTAATAGTGGAGGACGCAAGCGGATTTCCCGCCTAACGGCAATAATTCCGCTTGCGGTTTTAGCCCGCAGGGCGAGATGTGCATAACCGTAGGTGGAGCGAAGTGCAACCTACGGATCGGAATTTCCAACCCGCTACAAAAACAAAAGGTAGGCGGCGTTTCGCCGAAACGCCGCTTGCCGATAGGCAACCGAAACAACCAACATTACATAAATTCATCGTCGGCTAACGCCGACGCAACCGTTACGGCGAGGGGCTTTCACCCAACGGTTGCCTACCTTGTGATTTCCTGTATCTATTCGGTGATTTGTCCCGATAATAGGGCTGAAAGCCCTTAATATAATAGCGTAGGGCAACGCCCTACGAAAAAAGAACACAACAAAACGAAAGCTCCAACGGAGCGTAATCATTATAAAAATACAATGGCGGAATTCATGGGGATTGCGCCCTTTCAGGGCTTGATTTTATTGGTATATCCTATTCGTAGGGCGTTGCCCTACGCTACTGATTAAGGGCTTTCAGCCCTATTTTCAGGACAAATCACTGAATAGATATTTTTTAATCGCTTTTCAATATTTTTAAGAACGAAGCGAATTTTCCTCATTCTTTTTTTCCGGCGACCAACG
>JAITQV010000003.1 GCA_031288765.1 Planctomycetaceae bacterium | reverse complement strand
AACTATCCGCTAATATTCTGCCCTTTCAGGGCGAAGTTGTTTGAAGGCATCTTAACCCGCCGCGTTGCGGCGGGCTGGATTATACCGCCCTTGCAGGGCGTAGGACAAATCGGCAATATTTTTCGCCACGGCAATCGGAATCTTAACCCCGCACGGGGTGTGATGTGCATAACCGGCGGTGTAGCGCAGCGCAACCGCCGGATCGCGCCCCCAAAAAACCAACGCCCCGCATGGGGCGAGATTATCCGCCCACACAACTATAATCTCGCCCTTGCAGGGCTTTGAGTTGTTGGGGATTGTTGCTCCGTAGGTTGCGCTTCGCTCCACCTACGGTTATGCACATTTCGTCCCTTGCGGGACTTTAAGGCGAACATTCGCCTACCTTATGATTTACAATTCACAAGGTAGGCAATCGCTCGCCGAGCGATTGCGTCGGCGTCAGCCGACAAGGAATTTTATGCAATGTTGGTTGTTTTGGTTGCCTATCGGCAAGCGACCGTTCGGCGAACGGTCGCCAACCTTTTGATTTCCTACCCAAACACAAAAACAACCGAAAAATTGGGCAATCACAAGGTAGGCAATCGCTCGCCGAGCGATTGCGTCGGCGTTAGCCGACTGGGAATTTTGTTGACGAACGGTTGCGTTGGCTCCGCATGTGGTTGGGGAGAAAAATCTTTCGCCCCTACATTGCTAATCATCAGATTGTATCAATGTTAGCCGACTGGGAATAAATTTACCACAACGGGGGGCAGATTCAACTCAACGGGGGGCCGATTCATGGCAAACGGGGGCAGATTCAACGCAACGGGGGGCAGATTCAACGCAAACGGGGGCAGATTCAACGCAAAGTTGCGTCGGCGTTAGCCGACTGGTACATTCCTTGTTGTCGGCAAGCCGACAACGCAACCGCTACGGCGAGCGGTTGCCTACCTTGATTACAAACTTTTGAGAAAACATTCCACTGAATAGATACTTAAATTCCCGTTGAAATAGGACGGTTCTTTTTATTTTCCTGTTGCGAGCGTGGCACTGGTCATCACAACACTGGAAATCTTAGCAAAGAGTTGTTCACGTAAAATAGGACCAATGTCAATCGGAACGGCATTGACGGAAATACGTGTTCCGCGGCTGGAATAGGACGCTTCAAGCCAATAAACCGATTCCTCCTCCAAACCCTGTAACACCCAAATATCAATGTTTCCGGCAAGCGCCGCCATACGTTCCCGCGCCGCCCGTAATTCCTGCCGTTCCTCAGGATTCCTGATTTTCTCCAGCAACTCCCGAAGCACTTCGTTCAACTTGCGAAGCGAACCCGAAAGACTATTGTTGACAATCCGTTGCTCCCGAATCCGTCCGTTACTGCCGGGATGCTGCTGCAGCCAAAACTCCAAATCCTGAAAAAAATGTTCCGCCGCAAAAAAACATTCGTCCACCGCCTCTTGCGCCGTAACAATCAATGACCTCGAAACCGCCCCGCTAAGATTTTGCCCCGTTAATAATCCTTTTTGAGTTCGGGGATTATACAGCCGGTTGAGGTTGTATTCGACTTGTCCGTGTGTTACCGAAAGCCCCAAATGATCCGCCGCAACCTGTTCTATTGTGTGTGCTTCGTCAAAGACAAGAAGATTGTACACCGGTAAAATACTCCCGCCTTGCACCCGAACCGCCAAATCACTAAATAATAAAGCATGATTCACCACAAGTATCTGAGCATTCGCAATCCGCCTGCGTGCCTGAGCATAAAAACATTTGGCAAAAAACGCACACTTCTTACCAAGACAATTCCCCGTCTCACAACAGATTTCATTCCAAATACCCCAGTCCGGTTCGGGGTTCAAACCCGATTTGGAACCGTCCTCCGTCTCCCGACTCCAGTCAAGAATCCGTTTCAATTCCTGTTGTTTCGGCGTATCAAAAAGCGATTCCTGTTTTTGATGCGCCGTGTGCAAACGCCGTTGGCAAAGATAATTCCCGCGCCCTTTGACCAAAACCGCCGTAAACTCAAACGGCAACACCGAACGCAAAAAAGGAATATCCTTCTCAATAATCTGTTCCTGAAGACTAATCGTGTGCGTCGAAATAACCGCACGCGGAATAAGTTTCGACTCGCCGGAAGTTTCTTTCGCCGCAATCTGCTGCAACTCCCGATTCGGATCAATACTGTGCGAGTCAATACTGTGCGGAGGTTGTTCACCATAAAACGGATCATCACCGTCCGGCTCCCAATCCTCCGGTTTCGGCGATTCTAATGTTGTATCGACTATTGTACCGGCGTCGTTTTGATTGCTGTTTTGATTGTTGTTCCGATCATTATTCGGATCGCTGTTTTGATCGCCGGCGGTTTGCAGAATTGCCGGAACAAGATACGCGAAACTTTTACCGACTCCCGTTCCCGCTTCAACCGCCAGATGCCGTTTCGTTATAAACGCACGGTTTACCGCCTCTGCCATATCAAGTTGTTCCTGACGCAGTTCATACTGTTCAAGCCGCCGGGCAATCGAACCGTTTTGACCAAGAATATCGTGTGGCGTCAGCAAGGAACGAATCGCATAAACCGCATCGGTTTCCCAATCCGGTTAAAGGGTTGACACTTTTGTAAAATTTGAGAAAATGAGCAAGTTCAGTTGGCTGCATTATTTCCCTTATTATTTCCCTTTGAGCGGAAACAATGGGGAACAACTGTTCGTGTTATGTTTCAGGTTAATGTTAACAGGTCAGTATTATATTGATTTTCAATCCTGCCGCAAGACGATGCGGCTAACGCAACTATTCTTATGGCTTCTTTGCAAACTCTTGATTCCAGCATGATTGGACACAAGGTTTTTCCAATCAACACCGACACAGCCCGTATTGGGCGTTATGCCGATTGCGACATTTGTCTTGACCACAACGGCGTCAGCCGGGAACACGCCCAAATAATACGGGAAAAGAACGGCTATTATCTCGAAGATTTGAAGAGCAGGAACGGAACTTTTATCAACGATAAACAGATTACCGGCAAAATGCGGCTTCATGAGGGCGATTTGCTTCGTTTTTGCAATGTGGAGCTTATCTTTTCGTCTGACGACATGAATCCTGGCGGCAATCACGATTCGTCCCGTTTTTTTTCAGACCGGAGCCGTGCGTATATTTCCGATTCCGACGAGGAAGCGGACAATATGTACACGGTTAAATCGCAGATCAAATTAACCGATAAACGTCCGGTTCTTACATCCGCCAATGCCGCCGTGAAACTTCAAGCGATGATTGATATTGGTCGTAATCTTGGGGCGGCGGTGGATCAGGTTCTTCCGCAATTGGTTCAAAACCTGCTTAAAATCTTTTTGCAAGCTGATTGTGCCTACATTTTGTTGAGCGACAGTCATTCGGGGCGTCTTGAACTCAAGGCGTTTCAGCATCGTGATCCGGACAATCAGGATTCTTTTCGTATTAGCCGTTCGATATTGGAGAAGGTGGCGCAATCGAAGGCGGCGATACTTTCGGACGATGTTGCGAACGATTCCCGTTTTGAGCCGAGCGAGAGTATTGTGAATTACAGTATTTACTCGATTATGGCGGCGCCGATCATGGACTATGATCAATCGGAGGTATTGGGGGTGATACAGGTGGACGCCCGCACGACCGGACGGAAGTTTACATACGAAGATTTGGACTTATTGGTTTCGTTGGCGTATCAGGTGGCGGTGTCTTATCAAAACGCCAAACTCCATGAGATTGCAATGTCGGAGAAAATCATGGAGCGGGAGATGAATATTGCGAACACGGTTCAACGCGGACTATTACCGTTATCGCCGCCGGTGATAGCGAATTACGGGTTTTACGATTTTTACAGACCTGCCAAATATCTTGGGGGGGACTATTATGATTATATTATGTTATCGGATGGTCGGTTGGTATTTGCGTTGGGGGATGTTTCCGGCAAGGGTGTTGCGGCGTCGTTGTTGATGGCGAAGCTTTCGGCGGAAGTTCGCAGCGGGTTGATTATTGAATCGACGTTTGAGGGGACGGTTCGGCGGTTGAACAGGGTGTTTTGCGAACCGCGTTGGGACAACCGTTTTATTACATTCTTTTTTGGGGTATTGAATCCGGCGACTCATGAGATTGTGTTCCACAATGCCGGACATGTACCGCCGATTCTTGTTTCGCCGGACGGAACGGTGGAGATGTTGGGCGAGGACAAGATTGGATTGCCGTTGGGGGTGATGGACGACACGGAATATCCTGAGAGTTCGTTTGTTATTCGGAACGGTCAAACGTTGGTGATTATCAGCGACGGGATTACGGACGCAATGAATGCACAAGGGAAATATTTTACAACGGAAGGGGTATTGGATTATTTGAGGAAGGTACGGACGGAATCGGTGGTTGAATTTGGGAAGAACCTGATCAGTGCCATACACAGTTTTGTCGGGCGGGAACCTCAATCGGATGATCAAAGCCTGATTGTTGTCGGAAGACGAGATAAATAGAGGT